>JANQER010000054.1 GCA_028278255.1 Elusimicrobiota bacterium
GAAAGTCCAAGTGCGGGCCAGTGGACATCCCGGATGAGCCCACATATCCGATGACTTGCCCTTGTTTGACTTTTTGGCCTACTTTTAGTTTTTTGGCATAACGGGAAAGGTGCCCGTAACAGGTGGTGTATGTTCGGTTATGCCGGACTTTGATAAAGCGGCCGTACCCGCCTTTCCATCCTTTAAAAATGACTTTGCCTTCCCCCAGACTGACCACTGGCGTGCCTGTGGGCGCGGCATAGTCAATGCCGAGATGCGGTCTGTAAATGCGCAGAATAGGGTGAAAGCGTTTGCGGGAAAAACCAGATGATATCCGCCGGAAATTAAGCGGCGCACGGAGAAAAGCTTTTCGCAAAGATTTGCCATTGGGTTGATAATAATCTTTTTCAAAGTAAATAGCTGTTTGTTCGCCGGTTTGCCGGCCTTTATAAAGGGCAGCCAGGATTTTTTGATCAGAGACTTTTCCTTTGGGCGTGGTTTGTTCTTCCACCACAACAGAAAAGGTGTCTCCGTTTCTGGGTTCAGTGAGGAAATCAATGTTCCAGGCAAAAATGTCAGAGAAATTCATGATCAATTGAGGACTTAACCCTTGCTGCCGCATGCTCATCCATAAAGAGTCTTTGATTTCGCCGGCATATTTTTTTTCCTGCTTGGTGAGCGGCACTTTTTCTGTCAAGACCGAAAGAATAGAGCGGGGCGCAGCGCCTTCTTTGAGTTCAGTGGAGGTTTTGACAATAAATTGTTTCAGTCCTCTGACAATTTTAAGCTCTTGGAAAGTGCCGTCAGGGGCTTGGAGCAATTCAAAATAATCACTGGATTTTAAGGTTCTGGGGTTGATGATTTTTTTGAGGGATTTTGAGATGTCAACAATTTGGGGAGGTGTCAGTGAGGCTTCACTGAGAACATTGTACAGCGCTTTCCCGCGGTGAAAATGGCCTTTGGTGATGATGTCCTCATAGACGGATTCCAGACCGGATTGGGAAACCAGGCTGGCTTGGATCATTGGTTCTGGGAATTGAAAAAGGGGTTCATTGGACCGGGAAGTCATCCATAAAAAGAAAACCATGGACAGGGAAAGACTGCCCACAAAAAATCCAAATCTGTATCGTGTGCACATGCGCTTTTTGCGTGTGTTCATAAGGGATCCTTTTGACAATAAAAAACGCCGATGATGAATAAAGTGTTGAGACATTCAACACATTATTCCCTCGGCGTTGGGCAATAAAAATAATTAATTTTAATTATTATAAAGGCAATATGGAAAATTGTCAATGTTTTGTTGAAAAAAAACAACACTTTTTATGCTAGAATTTAATAAATGATGTAAAGGGTTGAAAGAAGATGAAACAAGAGCGCGTTCTTAACAAATGTTTTTGTGGCAATCCTTTTCCATATGGTTTTTCCAAAGATTGGGAAAGATTGGAAAAGAATGGCCGTTATTATGCCCGTTGTTCCATGAGTGCGTGCGGCCATGTGACTGAAGCTTTTCGCCACCGAAGACAAATTTTTTGGATTTGGCCTCAAATCAGTGAAGCTCTTGACCCGGCTTTGTTGCAGTGGCTGACTGGTTACAAGGGGCAGACCCATCCCCTTGCGGAAAATTTTTCCGATCAGCAGAAATCCCATGGGTTAGAAACGATACGAATTATGAGACTGTAACATTGGAGGCTTGGAGCCCTTTGGGGCCTTTTGTTACCTCAAATTCCACATTTTGCCCTTCTTCCAATGTCTTGTATCCATCTGATTGTATGGCTGAGAAGTGAACGAAAACATCTTCTCCTTCTTCCGGTTTGATGAAACCATACCCTTTTGATGCATTGAACCATTTAACTGTACCCTTCATTCTTCTTCACCTTCCTTGCTTGTTTGATGAACGGACTGAATCAGTTGCTGGAAATAGTATGCTGCACATTCATTAAAAATTCAAGTGCCTGCCAAAATTTTAGAGAGTGAAAATTTGGGATAGTTTTATGTTGAACAATCATCAATAAAATTCTACGATTTATGTGTAGGAGAGTCTTATGTCAAAAATGACAGAGCAGATTATTCAAGTTATACAAGCCGGCGGCGGTGTGGTGATTGATGCCAAATCCAAGATGACCGAACAATTGGTGGAGATCGCTTCTGCGGCCGCGCAGGCAAATGTTGTTGTGATATTGAAGAACAGTGAAAGCAAAATGACAGAACATCTCGTGCGAATCGCCCAAGCCGGAAAAGGCAAAGTCCTGTTCGAAATATAACCATCCATTCCACCTGGTTTTCCCGTTTCCATCCCTCACATGTAGATCGTGTAGATCATGTAGGAATAAAAACATTAAAACTGTTGGCTCTTTCACAGAATCTGTGGGTAAAAACCTTACAAAAAGATTTTTTATGGTTAAAAGCCGCGCTTCGCGCCCCGCTTTTTTTAACCACGGAGAACTCCCTTCCGACAAACAGGGACCATGCCTAGCGGCATAGACGGAGAAATACGGGGAAATA
>JANQER010000060.1 GCA_028278255.1 Elusimicrobiota bacterium
TGAGCGTTATAAACAGGAAGACAGCCGTGAGAGGAACGGCTGTCGGTTTCTGAAATCTTCTTATATTGGCGTTCATAAAGCCTCCGAAAACAGCGTCGGGAATATGATAAAACCCTCGCCCGGGTGAACCGGAATGATGAAAATTTTAATAAAGGCATGTTTTGTACGTTTTATGCTCCTGTAAACTCTCTGTGACAAATTTTTGTCACAAATGTTTTACAAGCCCTTGATTTGCCTGAAATGCAAATTTTTTATCCTTTTGGCAAATGAAACCGCTGCGAACAAATATTTTGATCATACAAAGCCGGCTGACAGTCGCCGGCATGGCGTTTGTCTTGTTTTTCACGCAAGGCATCGGCGCCTATGCAGCGGAAAGCCATTTTTGGGCGCAGCGCAGGCAGGCTGTGGAACGGATGAAAGGCAATACGTTATACGGCCGGGAACTGACCCCGCAGAACAAAAACAAAATGATGGCTTTGGCCAAAATGGCTGAACAACCTATATATGGGTCTGCTCTGGTTGAAAAAGGCCTGCTGAACCAGACCATTCAGATTCAAACGCCTGCTATTTTGGAAGAAGAAACCAAGGCACCGGCGCCTGCTTTCAAAAATCTTTCCCGTATTTTGCCTCTTTTGACGCTGCACGGCCAAGTGCGGCATATGGACATTCCTGAACAGGCTGACAAAAATCCGGATCATCCTGTGGTGATCTGCCTGCAGGATGTGCACGGCCATGAAGGCGCGCAAAAAAACATTGCGCAAATGATACTGAAAACCCTGCAAATCCAGCCGGACGCGCCTGTGTTTCTGGAAGGGACTTCCGGCCGAATGCCTTTGGAAAATTTCAGAAGCCAAAATCAAAAAATCAATCAAATCCTGGGAGAATTCTTTTTCAAAGCGCGTCTGATTGAAGGACCTGAATACGCAGGCCTGGCTGCATTGGAACAGCCTTATTTTTACGGTGTGGAAGACAAAGACCTTTATCTGTCCAATATCAATGCCATCCGGAAATCCCATCCGCACAAGTCCGGGTTCAAAGCTTATATTGAAAAACAAAAATATTTTCTTCATCAGATCAAAACAAGACATTACACAGACTCTTTAAAATCTCTGGATCAAACAGCCGTTGACCGGGCCTCCGGCAGGCTGGATCTGAGCGCGTACATTGACCGCCTGTCAAAACATCCGCAGGCGCCTCATTTGAAAAAGTATCCGCAATTGTCAAGGTTTTTAAAAACCCTGGCTATGGAAAAACAGCTCCGGATGAAAGAAGTCCAAAATGAAAGGAATCTCCTGACCGCGCGCGTTGTGAACACGCTTGACCAATCCGTCCTGGATGAGCTGATCAATGCCACCCTGTCCTTCCGGGCCGGGTACATGACCCCACCGGATTATTACCGTTATTTTGAGTCTGTTGTGACAAAAGCCGGGGCAACCCTGCGCCGCTATCCTCAATTCAAACTGTATACGGCTTATGTTTTGCAGGCAGACGCCGTTGAAGCCGGCGCCCTGCACAATGAGCTTGTGCGTTTTGAGGAACATATATGGAACAGCCTGCTTGCAGAACCTTTTCAAAAACAGCTGCATGATCTGGACAAAAATCTTTGTCTTTTGGAAAAATTGATTTCCTTTACTCTTACCACTGAGGAATGGGCGCAATACAAAGCGCGTGAAATCCCTATTCACAGGATTCCGGACACAATGGCCCGGCTGGGGCAAGCGGACGCAGACAGTCCCGACTTTGCGCATTTGTCCGTGTTTGAACAATTTTATCAGGCGGCTGAAGCGCGCAACTCTGTGCTGGTCGATAATCTGCTGGCGCAAATGAACACCCGTTCTCACTCACTGGCTGTTTTGGTGGCCGGCGGTTTTCACACACAAGCCCTGCGCAAACTGCTCAGGGCGCGCAACATCACAGTGGCCACTGTTTCCCCCAAAATCGAATTGACAGGAAAAGAAAAAGGCAATGAATACATGTCTGTGTTCACGCAGGACAAAATGCCTTTGGACAGGCTTTTTAAATCCCCGAAAATTTCAGTGCCGGTGAGCCCTGCGCTCCATACCATTGACCCGGATATGGCGCCCAGAGCGCACGCTGTGCAAAACCTGAAAAACGATTTGCAACAGCTCCTGCAATGGGTGCTCAAACAATCCCATGAGCTGGACAAGGCCTCTGAAGACAAAGGAAGCAGGCTGACAAAAAAACAGCTGAGCTACACCGCATCAGACGGCCAAAAAGTCAATTGCCTGCGTATTGAACAGGGTTTGCATTATGTGCTGGCAGAGTTTGAAACCATTGGCCCAAAAAACCGCCTCTCCCCCACGCGCGTGGCAGCTGTCTGGTCCACAGAAAGCATCACGCCCAATGAACGGCAGATCATTCAAAACCAAACAAAAGACACGCATCATGTGCTCTGCGAAAAGCCGATTGTCACAGGAGAAAGCCTGGCCATTGACGTGCGCGTCAAGGCCCCTGATCCGCTGCGGCATGTGGTGTATGAAGCCGCCCATGCCCTTTGCCAATCTGCCCGGCAAAACCCCGCGCCAAAAACAAGGCCCGCGTGGAAATGGGTCCTGCGCTGGGCCGGCGCAGCGGGGCTGATATTTTTCACAATGGGATGCCATGCGCCTGTTGATTTGGCTCTTGACTTATCTCCGGACGCCGTTCAAAATTCAATAAAAATCATTGCCTATGTTTTTCTCATCGGCAAAGGCATCACCACTCTTGCCGTCTTTGTCATAAGCATGGTTTTTAAAACCCGCAATGTGCTCGCAACCTCAACTGAAAAAGACCCGCAAAAATCGTCCCGGTCAAAAAACGAAAATGACGCGTCCTCAAACAACACAGCGGCCTGGCAGGAAATACTTGAATCAAAAGAATCCCTGACGCCTGACAACATCCGCCGCATGAGACGTTGTGCCAAAAACCTGATCGACAGTTATAAATTGACGCCAGAAC
>JANQER010000092.1 GCA_028278255.1 Elusimicrobiota bacterium
CGACTTGGCCGAAATTGGCCGGCCGTGCCGGCGAAATTATCAGACAATAACAACAGTTTAGGAGAGTCTATGTGTGGAATTGTTGGTTATATAGGCAAAGACAATGCTTGCGATATTTTGTTGGACGGGTTGCGCAGGCTGGAATATCGCGGGTATGATTCAGCAGGGATTGTGGTTCTCAATGGAAAAGGACTGAGTTTAAGACGTAGCGTGGGAAAACTGGGTACGCTTGAGGCTTCTTTGCGCAATGAGCCGCTGGAAGGACATGCAGGTATCGGGCACACCCGATGGGCCACGCATGGCCGTCCCAGTGAAGAGAATGCGCATCCTCATCATGATTGTGAAGGGCGCGTGGTGGTCGTGCACAATGGCATTATTGAAAACTATCCGGCGCTCAAATCTGAACTTCAATCACAGGGTCACAAATTTATTTCGCAGACAGACACAGAAGTGATTGCGCATCTGATTGAGGATTATCTTCGTCAATACAGGGGCAAAAGCAAAAAGGTGACAGAAGAAGTGTTTTTGCTGTCTGTTCGTGAGGCCCTGGGCAAAATTCGCGGGGCCTATGCTTTGGGAATCGTGTGTGCAGATTGTCCGGACATGGTGATTGGCGCGCGCATGGAATGTCCTCTTATTTTGGGAGTCAGCGACAGCGAATATTTTTTGGCTTCTGATATTCCGGCGATTCTTCAAAAAACAAGAGAGGCTGTTTTTCTGGAAGACGGCGATGTTGTGGGATTGACGCGTCATAATTATAGAATCGTTCATTTGAAAACAGGCAAACCCATAGATAGAAAAGTAACGCATATCACTTGGGACGCGATTCAGGCGGAAAAGTCAGGGTATAGGCATTTCATGCTGAAGGAGATCAATGAGCAGCCCCGTTCCATTGAAGACACTCTGCGCGGCCGTTTAAATTTGGATGATTGGCAGGTGCATTTGGGAAATTTAAGAATAACGCCTGAGAAAATTAATTCTTTTCAAAAGATGTTTATTGTGGCTTGCGGGACATCCTGGCATGCCGGGTTGGTGGGGAAGTATTTGGTTGAGAGATGGGTCAAAGCTTCCTGTGAGGTTGATATTGCTTCTGAATTCAGATACCGTGACCCTATGGTGGGGCCTGGCGATTTGCTGGTCACTGTGTCGCAGTCAGGTGAAACGGCTGATACCATTGCGGCTTTGCGTTATGCCAAAGAAAAAGGCGCACACACTTTGTCTATTTGCAATGCGGTTGGGTCGACTTTGTATCGTGAGGCGCATGGGAAAATCCTTACGCATTGCGGCCCGGAAATAGGCGTGGCGTCCACCAAAGCTTTTACGGCCCAGGTCACTGTGTTTTATTTGCTGGCGCTTTATGGGGCTTTGATTCGGGGGACTTTGTCACGCGCACAGGTTCAGGAAATCATGAAAGATCTTTTACATTTGCCCAAATGTATCTTCGAAGTGCTTAAGCAAGAGGAAAAAATTATAGATCTGGCCAAAAAATTCCATCAATGCGCCCATTTTCTGTTTTTGGGAAGGAATCTGAATTATCCCATTGCATTGGAAGGTGCGCTTAAGTTAAAGGAAATATCTTACATCCATGCAGAAGGTTACCCGGCCGGCGAGATGAAACACGGCCCCATTGCTTTGATTGATCCGCAAATGCCTGTGCTGGCCATTGCCACACAGTCCCCTGTGTATGAAAAAGTGATTTCGAATATGGAAGAGGTCAGAGCGCGGGGCGGGGCTGTCATAGCCATGGCCACAGAAGGAGATGACCGCGTGAAGAATATAACGGAAAATGTGATTTATTTGCCGCCTATGCCGGAATTCCTGACGCCTTGCGTGAATGTGGTTCCTCTTCAGCTTTTGGCCTATCACATTGCTGTTCTGCGTGGATGCGATGTTGACCAGCCCAGAAACCTGGCAAAATCAGTGACAGTGGAATAGCAGGGAACGGCCGCGACCGTTCCCTGCAGATCATTTTTAATCAAAAATCAAAAATATATAACTATGTCAAAAAAAATAGTGATCATAGGCGCCGGGCCTGGTGGAGAATCTGCTGCCAAGCAGGCGGCTAAAAAAGGCGCCCAAGTGACCCTGGTTGAGAAGGGGGATTTGGGTGGGGTCTGTCTGAATTGCGGGTGCATTCCGTCCAAGACATTATTGGAAGCGGGCCGGCTGCTCCATCAAGTCAGATGCGCTTCTGGTTATTGTGTGGGGCATGAGAATTTAAAGGTGCAATGGGATTTGCTGCAAAAAAGAAAAACCACAATGGTGTCTTCTTTGCGCAGCGCCCTTCATCAAAATCTGACCAGATTGGGTGTGCGCATTGTCCCGGGCTGTGCCGGGTTTGCCTCTCCCCATAAGTTGCAAGTTCAGACTTTAGAAGGCGAAGAAACGATTTTGTTTGATGCGGCTGTTATTGCCACCGGGTCTCAACCATTTTTCCCTCAGCCTTTTCATGCTTTTCACAATGACATCCTGGACAACAAAAGCGCTTTAAATTTATCGCATATTCCCGCTCGTGTCACCATTGTGGGCGGTGGCGCCATTGGGTGTGAATTTGCCTGTCTTTTTCATGAGTTTGGTAGCCAGGTCACTTTAATTGAAAAAACACAGGGACTTCTGCCCGGGGAAGATCCTGCGGTTGTGCGCGTGCTGCAATCTTCTTTTGCAAAGCGCGGCATCAAGGTTTTGACTGGTGTGACAGTGACTCAAGTGACCAAAAAAGACAACGAATGGCATTGCCAATTGAGTGACAATTCAATTGTGATGAGTGATGATCTTTTGGTTTGTGCAGGACGCTCTCCTGTGTCAGACGGTTTGGGACTGGACAAAGCCAGTATCAAAACGGAAAACCGAAAAATTGCCGTGGGAAACAATCTCCAGACATCACAACAGCATATCTATGCTGTGGGAGATATCAATGGGCTTTCTCTTCTGGCGCACGCAGCTTCCATGCAGGCAGAGGCAGCTGTGAGTCATATCATGGGTGAAAAACTGGCCTATCAAAATGATCTTGTTCCCAAATGTTTATACACCTGGCCGGAAGTGGCCAGTGTCGGAGAAAACCTTGAGAGTGCACAAGCCAAAGGGGTGACGCCTAAATCCCAGCGTTTTTTCTTTCAAGCCTCTCCCAAAGCCATGGCTGGTAATGACACAGAAGGATTGATGCAGGTCATTTCAGACAAAAGCAGTCCCCATCGGATTTTGGGCGCTCAGATCGCAGGTCCTCATGCCACCGAACTGATCCATGTTTTTTCTGTTGGGCTTAGAGCCCGAATGACGCTGCCGGATTTACGCGAAGTTATTTTTGCTCATCCCACCCTTTCTGAAGGGATAAGAGAAGCAATATTAAAATAAACGTAATTTGTAATTCGTTATTGGTTATTGGTAACTTCTTTCCAAAACCAGAAAAATTCAATTACCAATTACCAATTACCAATTACCAAAATATATGAATTCTCGTCTTCCCTCTTATTTTAAGCAGGCCATCCCTGTTGGGAAAAAATTTTTTAATGTCAGAAACAAGCTTAAGCAAGGCAAACATGCCACAGTTTGCGAGCAGGCACAGTGTCCCAACCGGACAGATTGTTGGGCCAGGGGATCCTTGGCGTTTCAGATTATGGGAGAGATTTGTACGCGGCAATGCGGGTTTTGTGCAGAAACAAACGGACAGCCTTTGCCTGTGGATTTGCAGGAGCCAACGTCTTTGGCTGAGACAGCTGTGCAATTAAAACTCAAGCATGTGGTGATCACTTCTCCGGCCAGGGATGACTTGCCTGATCAAGGGGCCGGGCATTTTGCTGCCTGTATTCGTGCTTTGCGGAGACAAGATGCTTTGATTGCTATAGAAACCTTGATCCCTGATTTCCAGGCCAAACCTGATTTGCTGCAGATTGTGTTTTCTGAAAAGCCAGACATATTGAATCACAATTTGGAGACAGTCAAACGTATTACGCCTCATGTGCGCAGCGCCGCCACTTATGAAAAATCTCTTTTTGTCTTAGAGACCGCATCCAAAGCCGGCTTGTTGACCAAATCCGGTCTTATGGTGGGATTGGGAGAGACCCGTGAAGAGCTTTTTGAGGTTTTTCGAGATCTGCAGAGGTGCGGGGTCAAGCAGGTGACGGTGGGACAATATTTGACCCCGCATCAAAAATGTTTACCGGTCCAGCGGTTTTATGCCCCTCAGGAGTTTGATTCTATTCACCAGGAAATCCAAGGCATGTTTCAGCATGTCACAGCAGGACCTTTGGTGCGCAGCTCGTATTTTCCCTCAGGTCAAAACACTTAACCATTCAACTATTGCATACTTCCCAATACAAGTATTTATTAGTCCTTTTCGGTATGCAAGAACTAGTCAATAGGTTTGATTTGTTGTCTATTGCTATACAGCTAATTAGTAAAGTTTCCGATATATACTATTGTTAGTGGTTGATATAATCAATTAGGTGGTTTAATTCATTTTTTTCTGTTAAATTGATAATGTGACTTGTTTAAATATACATACTGCATGACTATGTGATCAAACACGATATGTTTTATATAAGCCGACTTATCAGACCAAGGTGGGGTATTCTCTTTCTGTTTGTATTTGTACAGGCAAACAGTTTTTGGCTCTATTCTGAGACGCCCAAAAAAATTGCCTGCCTTCTTCCAGCAAAAATATCAATCTATAATCAAGCGATCAGCGGGCTTAAAAATAGCCTTGATGCCAAAAAAGTGTCATACCAAATCAGAACATATGCTTTGCCAACGACAGAATCTGATTTTGGCCAGACAGCGCAAAATGTCCGAGGAGATAAGCCGGATTTGGTGGTTTGCTTAGGGACTTATGCGCTTAATTTGGCCAGAGAACATATCAAGGACATTCCTTCCATCTATTGCATGATCATTGACACGTCGTCGGACTACATCGGGTACGGTGGGGTTGTTGTGGACATAGAACCTATGGAAAAAATTTCTTTTATTCAAGAGAAATTTCCGCAATTCAAAAAAATAGGCATTTTCTATAATTCTGCTGACAACAGTTTGATTGTGCAAAAATTAAAAAAAACAGCCAAAAAGAATGGGATTCAACTGGTGATGCATGAAGCGATTTCTATTAGAGGGATACAGGGCGCTGTCAAGGCATTGAGTCAAAAATCAGACTGTCTTTTGATGGTGCCCAATTCTCTTCTTTCCAGTCCCAAGGTGGCCCGGCAGTTTATTCTTGACACCATACACAACAAACTGCCCATCATTGCTTTTTCACGAAATTACGTGTCTGCTGGGGCATTTGCCGGGATTTATACGAGCTATGAGAACAATGGTTTTTTGGCAGGCAACATGGCGTATAAAGTTTTGAGCGGTCAGAACCCCAAAAATTTGCCTGTCTTGTGGACCTCAGAGATAAAGATTGCTTTGAATATGGCAGTGGCCAAGCACCTTGGCATCCGGATCAGTCCCGGCACAGTGGCCATGGCGGATTATGTGGTCAAGTGAGATTTTTTCTCTTGTCGTAAACTTCCCAAAAGATAAAATATGTCTCTATGAAACAAACACCGTTTCATTCTTTTCATCGGGACGCCAGGGCCAAGATGGTTGATTTTGGCGGATGGGACATGCCTGTTCAGTTTCAGGGCGTCATGGCAGAGCATTTGGCTGTTCGGGAAAAAGCCGGTCTATTTGATATTTCTCACATGGGACAGGTGTTGGTCAAAGGGCCTGCTGCCGGCGCTTTTCTGCAAAAAATTCTCACAAATGATTTGTCCCGACTCATGCCGGGGCAAGGGCAATACACTTTGATGTGCCAGGAGAATGGGTGTGTTGTGGATGATCTGTATCTTTACTGCTTGGGCAAAGAGCACTATTTCTTGATCGTGAATGCATCGCGCACAGCCATTGACCTGGAATGGATGCGCAAAAGAAAAACCGGGGACTTGGATATTATTCCACAGCCGCAAGCCGCTGGCTTGGCTTTGCAGGGGCCCGACGCCGCCAACATATTAAAAAAAATTTTTCCAGCATTAGAAGAACTTAAAAAAAATCAAATCACTGAATTTTCATCAATGTGGGTATCACGCACAGGATACACAGGGGAAGATGGTTTTGAACTGTTTTCCTCCGCAGATAATCTTTTGGCCCTCTATCCAGACCTTTTAGAAGAAGGGAAGCTGTTTGGTCTTCAGCCCTGCGGCTTGGGCGCGCGCGACACTTTGCGTTTGGAAATGGGGTATCGTCTTTACGGGAATGATTTGGATGAGCAGCACACAGCTCTTGAGTCCGGCCTTGGCTGGGTTGTGAAATTTGACAAAACAGATTTTATTGGCAAGAATAGTCTTTTGCAGGAGAAGGAAACCGGTCCCAGCCGACGGATCATAGCCTTTCGCCTCAAGGCAAGAGGGGTTCCGCGCCATGGGTATGCAATTTTTTTTAATGGAGAAACCATTGGGGAAGTGACAAGCGGCACATTTTCTCCAAGCCTTCAACAAGGCATTGGATTGGGCTATGTGCAGAATGCTTTATTCCCAAAGGACAGACAAGAAGAATCAGGCTTGTGTATCAGAATCCATGATCGTGACATACCCGCAGAAGCGGTTAAACTGCCTTTTTACAGAAGACAATAAACAGTGAAATAACCAAATTCCAAGAAACAAGATATAAATAAATTCCAATAACCAAGAAGCAATCACCAAAGGAATGACCAAATTCCAGGAGAAAAACAGACAAGAAAAAATATCTTAAAACGCAGGTGGGAAGACAACGCTTTGCAGATCTTTCATTTTGATATTTAAAATTGGCGCTTGTCTCATGAAGTTTGAAATTTGGTTATTGTGACTTGGTTCTTGGGGTTTTAGACAAATTCAGATAGGAAGGTGGACTTATGAATCCAAATGATCTTCGATACACAAAATCGCATGAATGGATTTCTGCGGATGGCACCGCAGGGGTGACTGACCATGCCCAGCATGAGATAACAGATGTGGTTTTTGTAGAGCTTCCCAAAGTGGGACGCGTGTGCAAAAGCGCTGAAGCTTGCTGTGTGGTGGAATCGGTCAAGGCTGCTTTTGATATTTACACGCCTGTTTCAGGGGAAATTATTTCAATCAATACTGATTTGTCCGGCAATCCCGGCCTTGTCAATCAGTCCCCGTATGAAGCAGGCTGGCTGTATAAAATGAAAATCTCCGATGATTCTGAGCGCGAAAAACTCATGACATATGAGCAGTATCAGGAATTCTTAAAAAGTAATTGAAATTAGAAATTCGAAATTGGAAATTAAAGACATAAACATAGAAAATAAAAAATCGAAATATAAAAAAGCTGATGGTTTCAACATGTTTAACTCATTGTATGGATAGTTGTTTTGATAATATTTTAATTTCAAAATTCTAATTTCCAATATCTTATATATGTTTATCCCTCACACAAACAAGCAAAAGCAAGAAATGCTGCAGACTATTGGGGTGAAAAGCTTTGATGAGCTTTTGACCAATATCCCTCAGTCTGTCCTGCGGCCGCCAATGAATCTGCCTGCTTCCATGACAGAAATGGAATTGGTGCGCCATATGGAAGAGCTGGCAGAGCAGGACCGTTTGGCTTCTTCTTATTTGGGCGCAGGCGCCTATGAGCATTTTGTGCCCACTTCTGTATGGGCATTGGCTTTACGCGGGGAATTTGCCACAGCATATACCCCCTATCAGGCAGAGGCCAGCCAAGGAACGCTTCAGGCCATTTATGAGTTTCAAACATTGATCTGTGCGCTTTTGGGTATGGATGTGGCCAATGCCTCCATGTATGATGGCGCCAGCGCAGCTGCTGAAGCTTGTTTGGTGGCTGCCAAGCACACAGGCCGTACAGATATATTGATTCCTGAGACTGTGCATCCTCAAACGCGCCAGGTGATTGACACTTATTTGTCCCGCAGTGAAGCCAAAACACGCGTTATTCAATGTCCCAAAGGGATATTGGATCCTGAGACGCTGAAGCAAAACCTTTCTGATCAAACAGCGGCTTTGTTGTTCCAAAATCCGAATTTTTTTGGGGGGTTGGAGAATGTACAGGCCTTATCTGAGGCAGCGCACAAATCCGGTGCTTTGGTTATTGCGTCCACATACCCGGTGGCATTGGGGTTAATGGCGCCTCCTGGAGAGTACAATGCTGATATCGCTGTGGCAGAAGCCCAATGCCTGGGTTTGCCCTTGGGGTATGGCGGGCCTTATTTAGGGCTTTTTGCTTGTCAGAAGGAACTGATCCGAAAAATGCCTGGCCGTGTGGTTGGTCAAACAGAAGACAATGATGGCCGCAGGGCTTTTGTGTTGACCCTTCAGGCGCGGGAACAACACATCCGCCGGGAAAAAGCCACTTCCAATATATGTACAAATCAAGCGCTTTGCGCTTTGGCTTCTACTATTTATATGGCTTTATTGGGCAAACAGGGTTTGCGCCATTTGGCTCATTTGAATTTTCAGAAAGCCCACTATGCAGCGTCAGAATTGGAAAAGCATGGGTTTCCCCTTGTCTTCAAAAACCCGTTTTTTAATGAATTTGTGGTGAAATGTCCTGTGCCGCCTGAAAAAATTGTGCAAAAATGCGCGACAGAAAGGGTCCTGCCTGGTCTGCCTCTTGGGCAGTATTTCCCTGAACACAAAGACCACCTTTTGGTTTGTGTCACAGAAATCAAAACCAAACAGGACATTGACCAATTTGTGCAAATGTTAAAAAAGATCTAACCACAGAGAGCACAGAGAAAGGCAAAAGACAAAATATGTGCCAAATGGAAAGCCCGGCATGTCTTTACAGTTTTTTCGCCAAAATATTGACTCTGTGAACTCTGTGTGCTCTGTGGTTGAATGGTTTTTATGAATATGAATTCACAAGAAAAAATTATAGAGCCGCTTCTTTTTGAGAAAAGCGTGCCGGACCGTGCAGGTATTCCTTTGCCAGCGTCAGATGTGCCAGTGACGCTTGAGGAATCGCATTTCCCTGCTTCTTATCAAAGGAAGACCCCGTGTGAATGGCCTGAATTGTCAGAGCCGCAGGTTGTCAGGCATTTTACCCGGCTCTCTCAGCTCAATTATTCCATTGACACACATTTCTATCCATTAGGCTCCTGCACCATGAAACACAATCCCAAGGTGAATGAGCGTTTGGTGCTTCTGCCGGATTTTGTGAATTTGCATCCATTGCGTCCGCATGTTCTGAGCCAGGGCATTTTGGAGATATTGTTTCAGACGGAAAAGTGGTTATGTGAATTGTGCGGCATGGATGCTTTTACGTTGCAGCCCTCAGCCGGCGCGCAGGGAGAGCTCACTGGTATTCTGGTGGGTCGGGCTTATCATGAATCACGGGGAGAAAAAAGACCGGTTGTTTTGATCCCTGATTCTGCGCATGGCACAAACCCGGCGAGTGTGGCTGTGGCTGGGTTGTCAGTGGTGACGGTGAAGTCCACGGATCAAGGGCATGTGGATGTGGAGGATCTTAAAGCCAAGTTGAACAAAGAGGTGGCTTTGATCATGATGACTGTTCCCAGTACTTTGGGGCTTTTTGAACCGCGTATGGCAGAAATAGCCAAAACAGTGCATGAGGCAGGCGCATTGGTCTATATGGATGGCGCGAATTTGAATGCATTGGTGGGATTGGTTAAACCCGGCGATATTGGCGTGGACATTTTGCATGTGAATGTGCACAAAACTTTTTCCACGCCTCATGGCGGCGGCGGGCCCGGCGCCGGGCCTGTGGGGGTGAAAAAACATTTGGAAGATTTTCTGCCTGTTCCACGTGTCATTAAAGACAAAGATGTTTATCGTCGGAGTTTGAATTACCCCAAATCCATCGGCCGTGTGCATGGGTTTCAGGGCAATATTGGTGTTTTGTTGCGGGCTTATTGCTATATGCGCTTGCAGGGTCTGGAAGGGTTTCGGGAAATGAGTGAAAGCGCCATCCTTTCAGCGAATTATTTACGCGCCAAACTCAAGACGCTTTTTCCCAAAATGTCCAAAGAGTATTGTATGCATGAAGTGGTTGTGTCAGGCGAAGGGGCTTTTGGGCCGGGGATTCGGACCTTGGATGTGGCAAAGCGGCTTCTGGATTATGGGTTTTATGCGCCCACTATTTATTTTCCGCTCATTGTGCCTGAAGCCATGATGATTGAACCGACGGAAAATGAAACAAAGGAAACCCTGGATTCTTTTTGCCAGGCCATGGAAAAAATAATAGAGGAAAGCAAAAACGAGCCTGACAAATTAAAATCCGCACCCCTCACCACACCTGTTCGCCGTTTGGATGAAGTCAAAGCAGCAAGACAACTTAATTTGAAATACACAGTTAATAGTAATTTGTAATTGGTGGAAAACCAATTAACCCCTTACAATAAATAACAATGCCTTTTACCAATGACCAATCACCCATTACCAATTACGATTTAGTTGTTCATATAGATCCTCCTATGTCTGGCGCTGACAATATGCGTGTTGATCAGGAATCACTGGATCTGCAGAAAAAATCTGACGCCAAACCAATCCTGCGTTTTTTTCGATGGGAACACCCCACGCTTTCTTATGGCCGCCTTCAGCATGCAGAGGCTGCCAATCAAATGGGAAAAGATTATGGTGTGTCAGAGATTGTGCAGAGACCCACGGGCGGTGGAATGGTTGTTCATGATAAGGACCTGAGTTTTTCTTTGGCCTGGCAGAGAGGTGTTTTTTTGTTGAATCCCAAAGACGCATACAGAACCATTCATCAGGTGGTGCGGGAGTCTGTCAAAGAAATGGGAACAGACACTCTGTTCTATAAACCTTTTGGGAAAAAACAGCAGCTAAGCGGGATTTGTTTTTCAGAACCTGTTGAGAATGATATACTGTTTAGGAACGAAAAAATAGTAGGCGGCGCTTTACGAATGACACACTGGGGTTGTTTATATCAGGGGAATATCAAAGTTGATCTTCTGGCATTAAACCCGAATAAATTGATTTGTGTCCTCGAAAAAAAATTTTTAAGCCTATAAACAACTGTTGCTGGTTTTTCAATCTCCCCTTTGTCATGCTTTTTCCCCTTCTCTTTTCTTTATTTTTTTCCACTGAGCCAGTACTTCTTCAGGAGAATTGAGCTTTTTCTTGCCAAACACATGCGGGTGCCTGCGGATTAATTTTTTGCAAAGGCCGTCCACCACATCCTGAATATCAAATTTATTGCTTTCTTTGGCCAGCTGCGCATGAAACACCACCTGCAAAAGCACATCTCCCAATTCTTCGCACAAATTGTCATCATCCTGCTGGCGGATGGCATGTTCCACTTCTTTTGATTCCTCCTGCAAATACGGAATCAAACTTTCATGGGTTTGCTCCTTGTCCCAGGGACACCCGTTTGGCCCATGTAACCGTGCCATAATATGAATGAGATTCCTGAAGGTGTAATGTTTTTTCATCTACAATCCCTAAAAATGGTGAAGCCGAATGTCCGGCATAGGATAATGTTTTCTGTTGAGTGTAAAAAGTGTGGCGCGGTGAAGTGATGTGACGGCAGCAATAAGCGCATCTGCCAGGTCCACACTGTGGCTTTTGTGATAAGAAGCAAGATACCGTCCGGCTTTTTCTCCGACCTCATCCGTGATGGGCAAACTGCGGCAGGAAGAAAAAAAATGCGCCACGGCCTTTTCCTCAGGCCTTCGGGTCCCGTGATAAATTTCAGTTTTTGCAATAGGAGTGATACACAAGGTTTTGCCAGAATGCTGAAGGCTGATGAGTTCCGCAATAATTTCGTCATTGCCGCGTAGGACCTCTATAATCACATCCGAATCAAGTATGATATCAGCCATGTTGTCTTTTGTGAAGCCTGTCCAATCGGGTGGTTTTCCTTAGATTGCGGATGTGTTGGTCAGTGGGGATAAAGTCCTGACGGCTTTTCCACAGCCCTGCCATTTGAGTGAGCGCTTTTTCAAAGCTTATAACATCCTTTTTTCGATAAATCAGATCAATGGCTTTGCGGATAAGAGCGGATACAGATTGGTGGCTTTGATGGCTTAAGGCATTTAGTCTTTGCCATTGTGCGAGTGGGAGATATATTTGGGATCGTTTCATCATGATGTATATTATACATCATATAATCTTTCCTATCAAGCATTATGATGAAAAAGGGGAGGCCTGTTCCGCAGGCGCTCCCCTTTTTCTTGATTAAGACTGTTTTGTGAATTTATTTATCTTTTTTTAGGTCCAAAAAGCAATGTCATTCCGACCCGCCAGCTGGCCAGGTCCAGGATACCGGCACCTGAGCCGTCACCGCTGAAATTCAGGATGTCTATGGACAAGTTTTTGCTCCATCGAAATCCTGCACCATAATAGTACTGGGTGGTACGGGTTTTGGTGGTGGTTTTGGTGTCGCTGTCCAAAGTGTCACCAGTGTTGCTGGCACCGCCGCCATAAGTGGTCACAGCTGCTGAACCGCCGGCTTCTGTGACAGTGGTGGTTAACCCATCTTCAGTGGTTTTGGCATGGACTTTGGTCACAAGCTCAGTCACTGTGTGTGTCACACCCAGCCGCAGTTTCACTTTTTTGTGGGGTTTCAGCTCAAAACCAATGGGGAAACTATAGGTTGTCCAATCCATTTCAGTTTTCCCGCTTATTTTATTGGTCTGAGTGGTGGTCACGCGCGAATCGCCGGCTGGATCAGCGGCGCCCACTTGTAAGCCGTCGCCAGTGGCATCAACAGACACCTGATTGCTGATGGTTTCCGTGTAATCGCAGGTGACTTTGTTTTTTGCTTTTTGATAAATCACGCCATAGGCCAGTTTGACTTTGGATGGCAGATTCTGCTCAGCGCCCAGGGTAATGGTCATGCCATTTGTTTTGTCATCACCGCTGCCGCTGTAAGTGCGCTGATTGTTGATCGCAACGGTTTGATCAGCGCCTGCGCCGTTCCAATTGACCACACTGGCTGAGACATGGTTGGTGGCAGACAGATCAAGATCAAGCGGTGTGTTTTGAATGGCCAGTGCGCCATACAATGTCACATTTTTGTCGTATATATAGTAAGAGTCAAACCGTATGGTTTTGCCCATACCATCTCTTTTGATTTTTCCGGCAGCATCCGGATCCATATAACCATCATTGATCAAAGCCTGGCCATTGGTCCAGTTAAATCCGCCTGAGGTGAGGGTGAGTGAATCATTGGTATTAAAAATACCGCTTAATCCGCCCACATTGGTCAGTGCCGTTGTGATTTCTGAGATGTCCGTGCCTGAGGCAGTGAGTGTGCTGGTGTTGCCGCCGCCCAGGTTATTGGTGACATCCATACTGCGCGTCATCACAGAAGTTCTTTTCCTTTCTTCTGTTTGCGGCGACAGGATCAAAGAGGCCCCGGCTTTCCATCGGTCACTCACATCAGTGCGTGCCCCGATATTGAGCGTCATGGTATTGGTGTCTGTTTTTTCTTCAGCGCTCAGTGTGTTGGTTTCAGTGTCAGCGCCTGTGCCCACCACATTCCATGAACGCGCGTACGAGCCATTAATAGGTTCCTCAGTGGAATCCAGATCCCTTTGGATGCCGATCCCCAACTTGGTGTTGGTGAAAACACCCAGAGGCTGGGCATAGAAAAATGTCAAATCACTGCTCAAAGATTCAATTTCTCTTTTGCCGTACCGGCGGGTGCTTAAAGTCGTGTCCCCGGTGTCGATGAAATCATTGTCAGCCGTGGCGCTGTTGTCTGTGTTAATGATCTGATCATTGGTGGCTTCCCCGTCATTCCAGTTGGCAAATGCCCCGGGATTACCAGCCGTAATGCTGGACCCTTGTTCATAAAAGAAGCCCATTTGACTCTCCGGCATAAAACGGTTTTGGAACGGATGCCCGAACATGCCGAATTGAAAATCATCATTGTTCACTGTGCCGCCCTGGCCAGTGACACCATTGTCATCGAACATCCGGTCGCCTTTGCCGCTCAAATTGGCAAATTGTGTGTAAAAGCGAAACCCATTGATATTCAATACATCTGCCACATTCACGGAACGTGCATTGGTGTATTCGTCCACCAGAATTCCTGTCAAGTCAGGATTAATGCCCTGCATCCTGAATGAGTTATCATCGAAAGCCGCAAAGGATGTTTGTACCATCCCAGCGACCAATAATAGCGCCACTATTTTTTTCATAACAGACCCTCCTCAAGGTTGTTGTTTGCTAATGAGGATAAATGTACGATATTTGGCTTCAAAAATAAAGGAAAAAATTTGGGCGGGATATTGAACATTTAAATGTGATCGTGGGGTTAATATTCAAAGTAGCTGCTTATTTCTTGAAGTTTAAAATTTATTTGTAATGTGTCTTTTAGAATTTAAAACTTATTTATATCTTGTTACTTGGGATTAGGAATTTATTCATACCCTGCATCTTGGAATGATGGTTGTTTTCGGTCTATCCTGGATAGGGTTACTCTTGATTTAAGGCTTGCTCATAAGCGGCTGTGGAATATCCCTGAATCACCCGGCCATTAATGACCACAACAGGAATGCCGCCTGAAGAAGTGAGGGAACGCAGTCTTTGAAGAGCAGATTTATTGTTTTCAATGTCATATTCAGTAAATGGTACGCCTTTTTGAACAAAATAATTTCTGGCCAATTTGCAGTACCCGCAGTAGCTGGCGGAGTATAATTCAACTTTGGGGGTGCTGGCTCTTCCTGAAAACCCTTGTAAATGTGACAGATCACTGGTGTTTGATCCTTGGCTGGTTTGGCGGTCCCTGAGGGCGCTTTTTGTGGATTTATTGCTTTTCTTAATCACTTTGACTTTTGTGGAGGGGTCTGGATTTTCTGGCGGAGAAGTGCCTATATGCACTACCCCTTCTTTATCCGTCCACTTATAGAAATCCGCATAAGCCGTTGGAATGAATGAGATTATTCCAAAAACAATGAGGAGAGGTGCCAATCCGCGTATTCTTTTAAGTTTAAGCATGGTTCATTATATATCACCTATGGCAAGAAATCACGTGAAAAAATCAGAGCAAATTTTAAATAACCCTTGACAAATGTGAAAACATGGGATAAATTAGATGTGAGCGCTCACTCGCAACCAGAAAAGCAGGAGGAGATAATTCAATGAAACTTGTTTTAGATAAAACCAAGCAAAACACTGTTATGCCTAAAGTGATGAAGGCTGCGGTAAAGCTTTTTGTGGAAAAGGGCATTGACGGCACCACCACCAAAGATATTGCTGAAAAAAGCGGGGTGTCAGAAGGGGCTTTGTACAGGCATTTTAAAAGCAAAGATGAACTGGCTTGGTATATTTTTTCTAAAAATCTCAATGAATTTTCATTGGATTTAATGGCCCGCGTCAGCGCAGAGAAAAAAACATATGACAAGATTCGTGTCTATATTTCAATATGTTTTAAAGCTTTTGAAGAGGACAGAGATCTTTTCACGTACCTGATATTGTCGGAAAACAGGGAATTGCGCAAATTCCCTGTCACGCATACCCACCCCGGTCATGTGGCCATGGCCTTGATCAAAGAGGGCATTGAAGCCGGCGAACTGCGTCAAATGGCTGCCTATGTGGCTACTTCATTGCTGTTGGGCAGCTTGATTCGTTTGTGTCTGGTGCGCATCTACGGGAGACTCACTGACCCGCTCAAAAAACACGAAAATGACATTGTGGAGTGTTTATGGAATGCCTTAAAAAAGTAAAATGCGGCAAGGCTTGCCTTGATATCAATCTTTTTGGGGTGCTGTTTGTATTGACGACTTTACTCATAGCAAACGATATTTTTGCTCAGGGGAAAAAACCTGCTGAGCCTCAAAAAAATGAAATCGTGATTATTTTACATGGGATTTTGAATCGGCCTATGATTATGCAGGATATTCAGCGGGCTTTGGAAAGAGAAGGCTATGAGGTGAAGAATTGGGGTTATAAAAGCCGGAAGAAACTGGTGCAGGAATATGCCGCGGATTTGGATGCCTTTGTCAAAGCCCTTCCGTTGGACACAAAAAAACATTTTGTGGGGTTCAGTCTGGGCTCTATCATTACTCGGTATTATTTGTCCCATTATCCATTACAAAACTGCGGGCGGTTTGTGATGATAGCGCCGCCCAATCATGGGTCTGAAGTGGCTGAAGCCTTGTATGATTTTAAATGGTTTCAGTGGATTTATGGCACAAAAGCCATTCAGCAGCTCAAGTCAGATAACAGTGATTTTTTTGAAAAATGCGGTGTGCCTCCCTGCGAATTCGGTATTATTGTAGGAGGAAAGGGAGATGGTGAAGGCTATAGTTCTATTCTTCCGGGTGACGATGATGGGTCTGTGTCTTTTGAAAGCACGCAACTCACAGGCGCGCAGGATGTGGTTCAGGTCAAAAGCCGGCACACGATTTTGCTGTTTCGCAAAAAAACCATTGAGCATATTTTATCTTTTTTAAGTCAAGGCAGATTTAAGAAAAAACTGAACAGATGAAATCCAGATTGTTTTTATGGGAGGTGGTTTATGTTTGGCTTCCTTTTGTTTGTGGGCATTGTGATTCTGATGGTTTATTGGATGAATAAGTTCAGCGGGCTGCAGCGGAAATTGGAGGACATAGAGAAAAACCAGAAGGATTTGGGACAGAATTTATCCAATAGGATTGATTTTATTATGCGCAGCCA
>JANQER010000094.1 GCA_028278255.1 Elusimicrobiota bacterium
AGCAGCCACATTCCGAGCCCTACGGGAAAATTTTCATTTGCACTTTTTTGTACATCAATCATTGACGACAATATTGTGCAACTGAAAATTTTGGGTTAAGCAAATTGCGCTATTTTGATGGCCAGTTGATGCAAACGCTGCAGACGGATCAGGCGGGACTCAATAACTTCAAGCAGGCTGGTGATGATTTTGGCTTGTTTGGCTGCCAGTCTTAAAGGGGCATTGGCGTGTAATCCTGTGGTGTCCAGTGTGACATACGGGGTGTTATAAATGCATATGTTTTGTGTGTTAATGAAATCTTTGTCACGCAATTGTGTCATCGAAAAGCTGAACAAGCCTTTGGCTGTTTTGGTAAAAGCTTGTGAAAGATTTCTCATGGCCAGACCTTGGGTATTCATGAGTTTCTCGTCTTGTGTTAAAATGAGATAGTTCCTGTTTGAAACATCATATCTCTTGAGAAAATCCACAAAAGCATCCCACTCTTTTATTGATTCCTTTGAATCAATGATCATGAGGTCCAGCCCTGGTTGTGAAAAATCAGTGGATTGCATCAAGGTTGTTATGTCATTGGGCTGTGCTCTCATGCCCTGTTGTGTCAATGAATGGACCATGGGACGGGCCTGAAGAATAGCAGATGAAACAGGCGTGTCATTCAGCATTTGCTCAATGGCTTCTAAAAGCTGCTTTTCCTCGATGAAAGAGGGCTCCTCATACAAGGCGCTCAAAGGCGCTTCAATGCCTGTTTTTTGAACAGCGCCCAATAAGTCAGACACGATTTGCGCCTGGAGGTCTAAAAGTTTTTCCTTTTCTCGGGCGGATATGTGTTTTGATTGAATTCCCGGCTGAATCACTGAGGACAACACAATGGCCCGGGCCATTTGCATGGTTTTGGCCTTTTGAACGCCGCGATGTTTGATCACAATATTGTACGCCCCATGAATGAATCCCAATACAGCCGGGGATGCGCCAAAAAAATGCCCGATCATGCCCAATCCCATGGCCATGACAAAAAGAAAAAGTCTGTGACGCCATGTGGCTGGCACAGGGGTATTGCTTTTGGAAAATTGAAACACAGCGGGATGGATGAATGTGGCAAAAACAAAAGCATACGAGATCATGTTAAACCAGGGATTGGATTGGCCAAAAACAGCCAGTGCAAACATGGGGATCAGAAATCCCTGCATGAGGGATCTGAGGATAAATTCCTCGCAAAAACCAGCAAAATAAACAACAAAATCCGGCAGCCAATTAAATGTGTCATTGTTTTTGGCCGAGGACAGAGCAGGTTGATAAAAGATATTCCAAAGAGGTGACATGATAGGCGTGTATAAATCTTCTGGCTGATTCTGTGACTCATATAGGTGTATGATTATTTCACGCAACCGATTGATTCCTGGATAATCAATATTGGGCTGAAGTTGGATTTTAATGAAACCTGTGTTTTCTGTGGTTTCCAGCCATATATGATTATTTCGATTTTTAGGCACTTTGATGGAAATATTTGAATCATTGGTTTTAAGAACGCAGCTGATATCACTGAAACTTTCTCTGACATTAAAAAAGAGGGTGTTGTTTGGGATATGGGTTTCATCGCACTCCTGGAGGATTCCCATAAGCGTCTTATCAAATTCTGTCAGTTGAGTGATTTTATTATGAGAATTTCCGGCTTGTATGCCAGATATGTTGCGCAATGTTTTTGCGAGGTTGATTCTTGCAGATGGGATTTCCAGCAGTAAATTCAATAAAGCCATTATTTGATTTAAATGCCCATTGAGTCTGTAAAGCTGTTGGTCAAGGTCATGGGCAAGGATTTCTTGATCATTATTTTTCGAAATAGATTCGGCCAATACTTTTCTAAAAAAATTACTGGAATCTGCAAAAGGAGAAAAGAGGGCTGTTGCTTTAAGTAATGTGTCTGGGCTTGGAGAGTGAGTGCACAAATCAGGGAGAATTTCAAATAGTGTATTTAATTCATTCAATAAGGGAGAAACAGCAGAAGAATCAGTGATGCCGCTCAGTCGTTGCTTGGTAAATTCAATTTGAGCCTGAATTTCTTCATTTATAGAATTTGTGTATAAAGGAATTTCTAAGGCTTGCAGCGCAAAATCAATTATTTGTTGATGAACGGACAATGGAATATCAGTCTCAATTGATATTCTGAGCAGTCGTGCCAGCTGAATGTTAGTGGGTTCATAATGATGAAAGCTATTGCAAAACGTGTTTTTCTGAAACTGCGCGACAGAGGTCCTGACGCCTTCAAGATGAATATTGAATATCTCGACAGCTTCGCCTGCTTCTTGTGAAGTCAAACCAAATTTTTCCCAGATGAGGGGGGTCTGATGTCCCTCTTTCATCAGAAGTTCAATGGCTTCTTTTCCTTGTGGTCGGTCTTTCCCGCGTGCGCTAAGGAGAACCACATTGTCAAATTCAGTCTTTGACAGCGCGATGCTTATGATTTGTTCCACTCGTGTTTTGAGGTCCGGCTGATCAATGTTTTGAGGAGCTTTCCTGATTCTTGGCAGCACATTGGCAAGATTTATAAGGGGGGCTGAATAGTCAAGAATCATATTTTTAAAATACAATAATCCCGTATATCGCTCTATTTCTGGGTTTTCGAAGATGTCGTATGCTTCTGGGGGAACAGCTGTGGTTTTTATTTTATTATCTTCAATCATAATGCCCATCTTAGTCAGGATGATGCGTATATCCCCGTCTTGTTCTTCATAATGAGTCAGGGCTTCATACAGTTCAGAATCCAGTTCAGACATTTTTGGCGGTTTGTTTTTGGCTTTAGCCATTCCAATTAATAATCGTTTGATTTTTTCAGACAAAGTGTCACTGCTTAACATCGGGTGTGGTGTTTGTGTTGGGGTGGAAAAGGTTTCTAATATTTGCAAGAGTTTTTGTATTTGGACAAGTGTTTGTCTGAGCTGTGCGTCAAAAACTTCAAGGAATAATTTTTGATTTTTCTGTGTAATGTTTGGAAGGGAATCCAGGATTTGATGTATGTGGTCTTGGGTTGTGAGAATAATGGCATGAAGTTCTTCTGCGGTTTCAGTGTTTATGTTGGTTGATGATAAGTTTTCGTTTTGAACTGTCAATTCTTCAATAGCTGCTATTGCCTTGAGGAGAAGGGCCTCAGTGTTTATGTTTCGTAGAGAATGTATTGTATGATAATCGGACAATATTTGATAAAAGATCGAAGCATTTAATATGTGATTCGATGTTTTTTTTATGGCTTTCGCTATAGGGTCATGTTCTTCGTCAGCGCTTGGGTCTAATGCGGGCAAAATATTAGAAAAGTCAGTGTCGGGATCAAGACTTGACAAGAGCGTCAAAAGGGCTTGACGGTCTGGGGGGTCAGAGGCATCCCGGGGCGATGAGAATGTTTTGATATTTGATTTGGATGTGTCAGACTCTTCTAAAGTTTGTTTTAAAAGCGCAAGACCAGGATGAAGCCTTTCAGATAAACTCCATACCACAGAAGGGATGTCTTCTCCGGAATGGCTTATTTCCATTGTTTCGCTGGTTAAGGAGAGAGTGACAATGCTTTTGTCTTCCATGGGGATGATCCTTTTTCTTGTGTCTGCTGGTTCATCCGGTGGAATCGTTTGTAAAGCTTGGAGATCAGATTCATTGGCATCCTGCAAGTAATCATGTAAAGCCTGACACGCTTGATTCATGGATTTGTCATCATCTGCTTCAATAATGCTGAGCAGGATCTCTCCGAGAGATGTGGAAATGGGACTGCCTGACAAGGCATGTCGGTCTTGGAATTTGTTGTGAATGAGATGGAAAATTGTTTTGAAGGTCAGGCCTGCCAGAACAGCGGTGAAAGACAGTGTGGCTATGAGTATGGGATCTTGCGTGAGGGCTGTGAGTGCGAGTATGGGGATAAGGGAGATAAAACCCAAAGCAGAAAATTTTATGGGGAACCAGAATTTGTATTTTAGGTCAACGGCCATTCTTTGCTGGTGCCCTCTGAGGTTTTTGAATCTTTCCCATGAAAAAATCCAAAGTGAGAGCAAAGAAATGGCTGTGATCAGTGGGGCTGAATACAGCCAAGGGAGATTAAAAGCATTTGTCAAAATAACGGCTGCTAGGCCGCCAGACACAGGCGCTGGAATAAAATATTTTTTTTCTGTATGAGCATCCAGATATTTTGTTGATTTGTTTCTTAATGCCAACAGCAGAGGCCATTTCATTTGATACCAATCATAGGTGGCATGGACAATAATTGGCACAAGAATGAGTAAGGGGTGAAGATTTGCCAATTCAGAAGTGAAAACATAAGGCAGAAAAAAAGCAAAACGTTTGAGGAATGTTGTAAAACCGGAAGCAGGCGGTGCGCGCTGGGCGTCCGGGAACATTTTGTCATGTAACCGCATGTGCCACAGGGTGAACAGTCCCAAAAGCAGGGACATGATCATGGGGTTCATGAGCCATCCCGCAAAAACCAAAGTCGGGATTTCAATGAAAAGGAGGCCAGCCAACCCTTTCTTGGTACTACCGCCAAAGAGATAGTAGAAGATCATATTCGGTTTGACGGATGCAGAAGCCGGTGTTTGAGATCTTGAGGATTTCTGGTGTTGAAGCAATGTGTCAATAAGACTGGTGAGTTTTTTGAATTGTGTGAGGAGGCGCAAACGATTCCGGTCGTAATCAGAGATCATAGTGTCGGGTGTTGATAAATAAAAAGGCACTCCTTGTGACAGATCTTTTGTGAGTTGGGACAGTGTGTCTCGAAAATAGCGCCAATCTTTGTTTTTCTTTTGGGGTGTGTTTGTGCAAAATGCGCTCATGTCGGCCAAAAGTTTAAGAGCACGTTTTAAAAAAAGTTGAGAGTCATGAGAGGGCTTGCCTTGTGTTTTGAGACTATGCATGGTTGTTCTAATCAGTTTATGTGTGTATCCAATGAGTTTAATTATATGACTGAGCATGTCAGAAGGTGGAATTTTTGAGTCTTGGATCTCTTCCAGATGGGTGAAAAGACCTGTCATAATTTGACGAGATAGAATATTATTCAGGTAGCTGTATATATGCTGAATAAGTTGTTGGCTTGTTGGCGCGTATTGAACTCCTTCTTTCGTAAATATGTCATTATTAAGATTGTCAATAATTTGAGAAACCATATATTTGGCTTCAGCGAATTGTTGGGCAGCGTCTTTGGCTTCAGCCGGGCCAAAGGAGTGGCTAAATCTCCAGTATGCGGCAGTGTGTCCGGATTGTGCCATATGGTCATGTATGCTCAATTTGTCTGGATCGGAATGAACAGGAGCGAAGTGCCTGGCCTTTTTGAGCGTCTCCATGAATAATGGGGAGGGAGAAGAGGAGTGGCTGTGCGGTGTGGAAGGGATGGATATGATTTGTTTATGATTGTCTCGTCCGATGAGAGACTGTGTCTGATCAATTTTACTCAGATAGTCTTGGGGGATAGGGCCTATCCTTTTGTTTATGAGTATCATTCCGTTGTTTCTCTTGAGATTGTTTTTAAGTTGTTGGCTGGGATCGGGAAAACGAGGAGGATATGTGTCAAGAATATAGCCGGCTGCTTCAACCCAATAATGGCTATGCAGGGGATCTGAATATATGTGCGCGCGTATGCCTTTTTCTTTTAGGCGGTGGAACATAACTGTGGCTTGAGTGTTACAGTTGGTTCCCTTAAATTTTTTCTTAACATCCTCCATGATGATTCGTATTTGTTCTTCGGTTAAATTTGGCGTTGTGTTAAATCCTGTTGTGTCCATGGTCTCGAAATATAGAGGAGATCTAAATGACGATTTATCTGGAATGGTTATGGGAATGTTATTGAATGGGCCTGTGTGCATGAGCATATCAGGGACGTGTCCAATCACAATGGACCTTGTCCATGGTTTCTGAAAGCGCAGGTGTTTGAGTTTGGCGATTTGGCGCTGCAAACGGTCCCGGAGGCCGGGTTTGATGAGGGTTTGTTTGACTTGGAGCTCATTGTTGTTTTGGGAGAGGGTGATCAGTGTGCTGAGTTTTGTGGCCAAGTTTTGAATTTTGGCTTTGAGACCATCAGGGGTCATGGCTTGTATTTTTATTTTGATGGTATTGGCCAGGCGCGGGAAATGGATGCGCAGCAGTTGTTGAACATGTGTTTTTGTGTGCTTGAGTTTCACACGCAGGCAATAGAGAGCAGCGGCCGTGTTTTGTGTGCGCGGGGGAATTTGTATGGGAGACAAAAAGAGTTTGTCTCCTTGAAAAAGTTCTTCAAGCGGGGTTTTTTCTTGTGTAAAGACACTTAAATAAGAAGCCCCTTTTTCTGTGTCAATCCTGGTGATTTTTGGTGCAAAAGACACCACGCCAATGCCGGCGTTGTTTAATTGTTTGATGAGGCCGGAGGCATGGAATCCGCCCGCCACCAAAACCGATAAATTCGGTAATTGGTTATTGGTTATTGGTAATTGGTCACTGCCCAATCCCACCTTTTTCACCAAATTATCTGCCATGGCTTTATCGCGCGCTTCAGCGTGTTTGTAGAAGTTTTCAAAAGAAGAAAGATCTGGTATTGTCATGCGTTGTGCATCGTAAGCATTTGTAACGGCAAGATCTTGTGGCCTGTGGTTGTGGTCTATGGTCTTCAGTCTTTGGTCTTTTGTCTGTTTCTTATATTCTTCCCACTCATCTGTGGTCAAAGAAAAATCAATGAGTTTTTTGATTAAAGAGAGTTTTTTGGATTTGAGAACAAGTTTTTTTTCTTTTGGGTTTTGATATAAAGACGCATAAACAGTGTTCTCGGCTTTTTTGATTTCATTGAAAAGATTTTCCGGCTTTATGCTGTCAGAGAGCATTACGTATTTGAGGTACAGGTCCATGGCTTGGTATTGGGACAGTTTGATGTGGTTGGTGCGGCAGAGTTTTTGCAAATAAACATAAAAATCTGTGTGATTGATTTTTCCCAAACGATAGGCTGTGCTGTGGTTTATCAGATTTGTGATGTGTGTTTGATTAAGTTTTTTGATCAATGTTTTTATGAGCAGTTCTCGTTGTTTATGAACTTCATTAAAGTTTAAAGAAGATTCTATTGTATAGGCTTTGAGAAGAGATGTTAAATGAGGGAAGGCGGACAATGAGGCGGCCTTGTTGAGAATCTTAGTATACTTGCCTAAGGACAGTTGGCGTTTGTGATAGGCCTGTGCTTTGTCATCAAAACTTTTTAAAACAGGATTGAATGTGTCTTGTTTTTGTTGATTGGTTTGTTGTTGAAAGTTTGACAATAGTTTGCTGACAACCGGCATTGTTTTTTGTGCTTCTGTATAGGCTTTGACATTGGCAGTATAATGTTTTTTGTGGTCTACGCCGACAAATTGGGTGTGTGGTGTGTGGTTTTTGGTTTCTGTGTTCACATAGGTGAGTCCTGCGTGGATTGGTCCTGATATTTTATTTTCTTTGAGCAGATAATCAGATACTTGCTTCATCACATCTTTTTCCGGCAAAGACTGGAAACCTGATAAGTCAATTTTTTTAAATGCGCCCTCCAAAGCAATCAGAAGGGAGGGATGAGAGGAAATCAAATGGTGAATGATTGAGGAGATATTTTTTTGTGCTTCCGGATTGGCGTGAATATCTTGAATCATGAGCACCAATCTTTTGGGGCTTTGGTCTTGCGGAAGAGAAATATGACGAATATTTCCATAGGCATAAGGCAGTGACCCAATGAATGATTTTAAATTTTGTGGAAGAATGCTTGGAATCTTCTTGTCTATGGAATGATTTGCATAGAGATTCAAAGGGGACTTGTTCAAAGCAGGCAAATGTCTGAGGGCAGAGGAGGGGTTCACGGCCGCCGGCAAGCCGGCCAATTGTTTTGGGCGTTTCTTGATGATGTGTTGACGGCGCTCCTGCCAAAAATTAGCTTCCACCAACGGTGCAGAGATTGAAGTAAATAAAAAAGTGACAAGGCATAACACATTAACAAGTTTAAACATTTCTATATAATAGTTTACTCATCTTAAGAATCTCTTAAGAAATTGTAAATTTGTTGTAAAATTTGTTTTGCTTTCATTATTTTGTACATTTAGTTATAATAAATAAAAATTTGGTGACTACTCAGGTCTACAAAAAAACACATTGGAACCACGGATACTCCCTTCCTACAAACAGGGATCAAACTTAGCAGCATGGAAACGGATGAACACGGTAAATCTTTACAAGTATTTTTTAACTTAAAAAGCACCATAATATTTTCGTTTTTACCGTGTTTATCCGTGTTCATCCGTGGTTACCTGAGTAGTTACAAAACCGGTTTGGCCGGTTTATGGAGATGAGATGGCTAAGAGAAATGGTTCTTGCGTGACACAAATGCATCGGGCGCGGCAGGGGGAGATTACGCCTGAGATGCGTTTTGTGGCTGAGAGAGAAAGAGCCGCACCGGAATTTGTGCGTACAGAAGTGGCGCGCGGCCGGGCCATTATACCGGCAAACATTAACCATATTAAACATCAATTGAATCCCATTGTGATCGGGACTCATTTTGATTGTAAGATCAATGCGAATTTGGGGAGTTCTGCCACCACATCTTGTTTAAAAGAAGAATTGGAAAAAGTGGACATGGCTGTGAAGTATCATGCAGACACGGTCATGGATCTGTCCACCGGCGACAATTTGGATGATATCCGTCAGGCCGTTATTCAACACAGTCATGTGCCTGTGGGCACTGTGCCGATTTATGGGGCAATGGCTTCTTTGGGCGATATCAGAGAAATGACACCGCAGATTTTTTTAGATGAAGTGGAAAAACAAGCCAAGCAAGGCGTGGATTATATGACCATTCATGCCGGATTATTGCAAAAGCACGTGCCCATGGCTGCGAATCGTTTGACAGGCATTGTGTCCAGAGGCGGGGCTTTGCTGGCGCAATGGATGACAGCGCATAAAAAAGAAAATTTTCTTTACACACATTTTAATGAGTTGTGTGACATTTTTGCGCATTATGATGTGGCTTTTTCTTTGGGGGATGGTTTGCGGCCCGGGTCTTTGCAGGATGCCAATGACGAGGCGCAGTTTGGAGAATTAAAAGTGCTTGGTGATTTGACTTTAAGAGCTTGGGCGCGTGATGTGCAAGTCATGATTGAAGGACCTGGTCATGTGCCCATGCATTTGATCAGAATGAATGCAGAGCTTCAGCAAAAGTGGTGTCATGAAGCACCTTTTTACACTTTGGGCCCGTTGGTGACTGATATTGCGCCAGGTTATGACCATATCACGTCAGCCATTGGCGGCGCCATGATTGGCTGGGCAGGCGCATCTCTTCTTTGCTATGTGACGCCGGCTGAGCATTTGTCTTTGCCCAATGCAGAAGATGTGCGGCAGGGGTGCATTGCGCATAAAATTGCCGCGCATGCTGTTGATATTGCACGCGGCCGTCCGGGTGCGCAAGAGCGCGACAATGCCATTTCAAAAGCGCGTTTTGAGTTTCGGTGGGAAGATCAATTTGCTCTTTCATTGGATCCGGAAACAGCCAAAGCCAAGCATGATTCCACTTTGTCTGATGAAAGTCATAAGGATTCGCAGTATTGTTCCATGTGCGGTCCCAAATTTTGTTCAATGAACATCACAAAAGAAACAGTAGGGGCGGACCCCAGTGTCCACCCTATGGAGAAGAAATTGTCGTAGGGAACGGTCGTGACCGTTCCTTGGAATGAATGTTTTTCGAAAGAATCATTAAATAGAAAACCATTTATCACAAATATCAATTCAGAAAGGAATAAACATTATGAGCTTAGTGGTGATGAAGTTTGGCGGCAGTTCAGTGGCAGATGCGGAAAAAATCAAACGCGTGGCGTCTCGTGTGATGGAGCGTCGGAAAAAAGGCGACAAAGTGGTTGTTGTGGTGTCTGCGCCCGGGGATATGACAGATGATTTGGAAGCCATGGCAGAAAAAATCACAGACAATCCGCATGAACGGGAAATGGACATGCTTTTGGCCACTGGAGAACAAGTGTCCATTGCGCTTTTGTCCATGGCCATTAATCATCATGGCATGGAAGCTGTGTCTTTTACAGGGCCTCAGGCAGGATTTTTTGCGGATTTGTCTCATACGCGGGCGCGTATTAAACATATTCGTCCGGTCAAGGTGATGAAAGCATTGGCCAAAGGGCAGATTGTGATTGTGGCTGGATTTCAAGCATTAAATGCCAAACGTGATATTGTGACTTTGGGACGCGGTGGATCAGATTTGTCTGCTGTGGCTCTGGCTGTGGCAGTGAAGGCAGATGTGTGTGAGATTTACACAGATGTCAAAGGCGTGTATACCACTGATCCCAGAATTGTGCCTGAAGCGCGGAAAATCACGCAGATCTCTTATGATGAAATGCTGGAACTGGCCGGCGCCGGCGCGCAAGTGATGCAGGCACGGTCAATTGAAGTGGGGAAAAAATATGCAATGCCTATTCATGTGAGATCGACTTTTTCTCATGAAACAGGCACAATGATTAGAACGGAGGTTTCCAATATGGAAGAAGTCGTGGTGTCAGGAGTGGCGTATGATAAGAATCAGGCAAAGATTACAATACGGAATGTGCCGGATCGTCCGGGTGTGGCCGCCAAAATGTTTGGTGCGCTGGCAGACAAGGGTGTGAATGTGGATATGATTATTCAATCCTCGCCTATACAAGGTCACAATGATATTTCTTTTACAGTGCCGGGCGCGTCCAGTAAAAAAACAATGGCGGTTCTTGAAAAACAGCAGAAGAGTCTGGGCGCCAAAGGCATTGTTTGCACAGAACACATGGCCAAGGTGTCTGTGGTGGGGGTGGGCATGCGCAGTCACCCGGGTGTGGCCGCCAAGTTTTTCAAAGCCTTGGCAGACGGAAAAATCAATATTGATATGATTTCAACTTCTGAAATCAAGGTGGCTTGTGTGGTCAAGCAGAGTGACGGCGAAAAAGCCGTGCGCTTGGCGCACAAAGCCTTTAAATTGCATGTGGCAAAGAGCAAAGGGCAAAGAGCAAAGAGAAACCCATAAAAATTCGTGGTCATAGGGGCGTTGCTCCATATTTAGCGGCATGGAGAAGTGCCCTACGGCAAGGAACACTCATGAAACAACAAAAACCATCTGGTCAACGCAAAATACTTTTATATGACACCACGCTTCGCGACGGCACGCAATGTGAAGGGGTGTCTTTATCTGTGGATGACAAGCTTCGGATTGTCGGCGTGCTGGACAAGCTGGGGGTGCATTATATTGAAGGAGGTTGGCCGGGGTCCAATCCCAAAGACGAGGAGTTTTTCCAAAGAGCGCATTCGCTGAAGCTGAAGCATGCCAAGCTGTCTGCTTTTGGCAGCACGCGCCGCAAAGATTGTGCCGCGAATCAGGATGACTCTTTGGCGGCCTTGGTGCGCGTGAAGACGCCTGTGGCTTGTATCTTCGGCAAGTCCTGGGATTTGCATGTCACACATGCATTGCGTGCTTCTTTGGATGACAATTTGCAAATGATTGCGGATTCTGTGGCTTTTTTAAAGTCAAAAGGCAAAGAAGTGATTTATGATGCAGAACATTTTTTTGATGGGTTTAAAGCCAATTATCAGTATGCATTGGCCACGTTGAAATCTGCCTGGGGCGCTGGCGCGCGGAATCTCACTCTCTGTGACACCAATGGGGGGTCACTTCCCCATCACATCAGCGAGACAGTCAAAGTGGTCAAGGCTTTTTTGCCTGAAGCCTCTCTCGGTATTCACACGCACAATGACGCGGAGTGTGCAGTGGCCAATTCTCTTGAATCTGTGCGCCAGGGATGTGATCTGGTGCAGGGCACCATCAATGGGTTGGGCGAGCGCTGCGGCAATGCCAATCTTTTGTCTGTGATCCCGGCTTTGAAATACAAAATGGATCTGGATTGCGTGTCAGATGATCAGATGAATTTTTTGACGGAAGCGTCACGTTACGTGTGTGAATACACCAATATTGTGCCCAATGATCATCAGCCTTATGTGGGGCATTCGGCTTTTGCACATAAAGGCGGCGTGCACGTGTCAGCTGTGGCCAGGCACGCAAGCACGTATGAACATTTGGACCCTGCGCTTGTGGGCAACAAAAGGCGCATCTTGATCTCGGAATTGGCAGGCCGGTCCAATGTGCTTTTCAAGGCCAAAGAATTTCATTTGGATTTTGAAAAAGATCCGAAAGCCGTGGAGAAAGTTGTGAAGCATGTGAAGGAAATGGAGAACCAAGGCTATCAATTTGAAGGCGCGGAAGGGTCTTTTTGTCTGTTGGTGGATCGTCTTGTGCATTCTTCCAAACCTTATTTTGATCTTAAATCTTTTAGGGTTGTGGTTGAAAAGGATCGGCAGATCAGCGGATTGGTTTCTGAAGCGACTTTAAAAGTGGCAGTGGGGGACAAAGTGGAGCACACAGTGGCTGAAGGCAATGGCCCGGTGGATGCGTTGGACAAGGCCTTGAGGCGGGCGCTTGAAAAATTTTATCCGTCATTAAAGAAAATGACTTTAATGGATTTCAAAGTGCGCGTGATTGATGCTGCAGCCGGCACAGCGGCCAAAGTCCGTGTGCTGTTGGAATCACGCGATCACAAGGATGAATGGGGCACCATAGGTGTTTCAGAGAATATCATTGAGGCCTCCTGGCAGGCGCTCGTCGATGCAGTGGAATATAAGTTGCTAAAAGATTCAAAAAAATAATATAATTCATTACGAAGCCGTCAAACATAACATTCAAAAAATACACAGTTTATTGTATAATAGTATGTGTTGTGTGAGGGTTGTTCAATGGGAGGCATTTAAAAAATATCAAAATTGATAGATGAGGAGGAGGGACTGTGAAAACTGATTCTCAGATTCCAATAAGACGTTTGCCTGTTAGTGAGTGGTTTCATTCTGCGGGTTTTTCTATGGATACAAATCGTCCTCTTGTCGGCGTGGTTGTTTGTCATTCTGATATTTTGTGCAGTCTTCCTCAGACTGAAATTTTGTATCAAAACGTGGAAAAAGGGCTCCAAGCGGCCGGCGGACACGCGTTTCGTTTGAATCTGCTTAATTTTTCCACTGCTGTCACGCCCAAGCCCGGAGAAAGCGTCGGACAATTCCCTCTGCGCGACATGCTGGCAGATCAACTGGAATGTTTGGCCTCGGAATCCGGCGTGGCTGGATTGGTGTTAATGGCTGACAGGTCCGAAGCGTCAACCGGCTTGCTCTTGGGCGCTGCCCGTTTAAATCTTCCCACTATTTTTGTGCCCTTACGCGGTTCTCTCAATGCAGAGGATCACAAGTCTGATAAAAACAATGGAAAATCCAATGGCAAATCAAAAGACGCGGGTTTGTCTTTAGGAGAATCTGGGAATTATTCGAATTATGCCATTAGCTTATTGACAGAAGTCATGGGCTTGTCTCTTCCCATGTCTTCAACAGTGCCTGAGGGTTCCATTGACCACATGCGCTTGGCTCAGTCTGCTGGTCAGCGTGTGGTGGAGTTAATCAAGCATAATTTTATGCTTCAGCGTGTTTTGATGGCCAATGCTTTTATGAATGCCATTCGTTTTGATGCAGCCATGGGCGGCTGGTCAGGCACCGTGGTGTTTTTGCATGCTTTGGCGCGTGAAGCCGCGATTAAATTGTCTTTGGAAGCTTTTGCCACTTTGGGGCGGTCAACGCCCCACATTTGCCGTTTAAATGGAGAAAAAAATCACACATTGCGTGATTTGCACGAATTGGGCGGTGTGCCTGCCATTTTAACGGCTTTGCGCGGGCAATGGCTGCCTTGTCCCATGGTGAGCGGGCGAAGCATGAATGAATTATCCAAGTCGGTCCGGTTAAAACCGCATGATTTGCTTCGATTGAAAACGCCTCATCGAAAAGAAGGAGGACTTGTGGTGCTCAGAGGAAATCTGGCGCCTGTGGGGGCTATTTATCAGATGCCTTCCGGAGCTCATCAACGATCCGTGACCCACAACATTTTTGGTCCTGCCAGGATTTTTGACTCGCGTGAAGAAGCTGTCAAAGCGCTTCAAGAGAAAAAGATAAAGAGCAATGATGTTTTGGTCATCAGATATGAAGGGCCCAAAGGCGGGCCTGGATTGCGGTGCCAATCCAAGATTGTTGAATTGCTGGCTGAACAGGGATTGGCCAAGTCCGTGGCCCTTATTACGGATGGCTGGTGCGCTGAATCCACTGGTCCAACCACAATCATTGAAATGGTTTCGCCTGAGGCCATGGAAGGGTCGCCTCTTGCGATCCTCAAGGAAGGAGACCGCATCTGTATTGATATTGATGAGCGTCAATTAAGCGTGCAGTTAACAGATATGGATATTAAACTTCGCACTGTGAGATGGAAATCTCCGGCCCCGCGGGTGCGGAATGGTTATTGGGCGCGGTACGCGCGTTCTGTCGGATCCGCTCTTGAAGGCGCAGTGCTTAAATAATTTCTGCTGCCTGTTCAGTCCGCCACGGGGCATTGCAGATTTTAATTTTAAGCGATAGATTTTTTTTACCGTGTCTATCCGTGTTCATCCGTGGTTTCGTTTAGTCACTGAGTTGTTTTGTCCTGATATTTCCCCCAAATAACTAAAAAAATGTTATTATGTACACTTGTAACTAGATCCCAATGAAAAACTGTAATTGCCCAATTTATTGGGCGTTTTTTAAAATTGTATATAAACTTTCAGAAGAAGCGCCTGATAAATCAGGCAATTACAAAGACCTCACGCTGTATCATGACCCCCATGTTTTAAACGGGTTGAACCACCAGATATATTATTAATAAGTGGAGAAGAAAATGGAATTGACTGGTGCGCAAATAGTGGTTGAGTGCCTTAAGAAAGAAGGCGTTCAATATGTTTTTGGTATCCCTGGCGGGTGTATGCTGCCTATCTTTGACGTGTTGTATGATTCTCCCTTGCAGGTTGTTCTGAATCGACATGAGCAGGGATCTTCTCATATGGCTGATGCTTATTCGCGCGCTTCAGGAAAAGTAGGGGTGTGTATGGCCACGTCCGGGCCTGGGGCAACAAACCTTATCACTGGTTTGGCGTCAGCTTATTTGGATTCAAGTCCGATGATTGCCATCACAGCACAGGTGCGTACAGGGGCGATTGGATCTGATGCTTTCCAGGAGGCAGATGCCATTGGCTGCACGCGTTCCGTGACAAAGCATAATTATTTGGTCAAGGACGTTTGTGACCTGAAGCGTGTTATCCAAGAATCCTTTTATATTGCCACCACTGGGCGTCCGGGTCCTGTTCATATTGATATTCCTGTGGATGTGCTCAAGGCCAAAACAGAATTTGAATGGACAGAAAAAATCAACATTCGTTCATATAAGCCTATTGCAAAGCCGCCTATTGAACAAATAAAAAAAGCAGCTGACTTGATCAAAAAAGCCAAAAAACCTTTGTTGTATGTCGGCGGTGGCGCGATTTTGTCAGGAGCTGGACCTGTTTTAAATGAGTTTGTCAACAAAACCGGGATTCCTGTTGTGTGGACATTGATGGCCAACGGGGCTGTTCCTTTTGACAATCCGCTTAATTTCGGGCCATTGGGAATGCATGGGAAATATGTGAGCAATATGGCTGTGCAAAAATGTGATTTGCTCATTTCCTGCGGGGCCCGTTTTGATGACCGGGTGACAGGCAATGTCAGTAAATTCGCACTCAATTCCAAAAAAATTCATTTTGATATTGATCCGGCAAGTATAGATAAAATCATCAAAGTTGATGCGCCTGTTTTGGGCGATCTGAAAATGGCTTTGGAGGAATTGATGGATTTGGTTCCCAAAGGCAAATTGTCTTCCTGGCAAAAGGAATTGGAGGAATTAGACAAAAAGCACCCGCTTCAGTTTGACTTGAAAGACTCCAAATTTGTCAAGCCGCAATACGTGATTCAAAAGCTGCATGAAATCACAAAAGGGGAGGCTGTTGTTGTCACAGGCGTGGGGCAGCATCAAATGTTTGCGATGCAGTACTATCCATGCAAATATCCGCGTCAATTTGTGACCTCAGGCGGCTTGGGAACAATGGGGTATGGATTTCCGGCCGCGCTTGGCGCCAAATTGGCGCAGGCGGATAAAAACAAACCAGTTATTTGTATTGAGGGGGATGGATCATTTCAAATGACCATGTCGGAAATGGCCACTGCCATGCGGGAAAACATCAAAGTGGTGGTGATTGTTTTAAACAATTACTATTTGGGCATGGTGCGTCAATGGCAGGAAATGTTTTATCAAGAACGCTACTCCGGGACAGCGCTGACAGCGCCCAGCGGTAATGCCAATAAGGGACAAGAAGCTGATCCCGGGCAGATCCCCTATGTGCCTGATTTTACCAAACTGGCACAGGCTTACGGGGCCAAGGGCATCCGTGTGACAAAAAATGAGGATGTGGAATCAGCCCTTAAGGATGCTTTAAAGTCAGATGTTTTGACTGTTTTGGAAGTGATTATAGATCCAAAAGAAAAAGTATTCCCCATGATCCCTGCCGGCGCCGGCCTGGATGAAATTATTGTGGATATGGCGTAATAGAAAGGCAAACTCGAAATCCTAAATTCTAAATCCTAAGCAAAAAGGAAAAAGAGACAAATTAAAAATAAGAATTTGTTGAATAATGTTTTTTGAATTTAGTGTTTTTATTTAGGATTTAGAGTTTAGGGTTTAGAATTTATTAATAAATGATGGAGATAATCAATGAGCTCAACTGATGATCGTCATACCATTTCTTGTTTGGTGGAGAACAAGGCCGGGGTGCTGGCGCGGGTGGCAGGGCTTTTTTCTGCGCGCGGGTTTAATATTGATTCTTTGGCTGTTGGCACAACGGAAAATTCTGAAATTTCCCGTATGACCATTGTGGTGTGCGGCGGAGAAGAAGTGCTTGACCAGGTCAGAAAGCAATTGGACAAACTCATTGATGTGGTGAAAGTGTCTGATTACCGGGACGTGTCTCATGTGGAGCGGGATTTGGCTTTGATCAAGGTCAAGACCGATAAAAAGAACCGTTCGGAACTGATGCAGATTTGTGATATTTTTCGAACCAAAATCATTGACGTGTCCCCGCAGTCTGTGATTGTAGAAGCCACAGGCGATGAGGGCAAGATTGAAGCGTTTTTGGAGCTGCTTGAACCGTTCGGTGTTCTGGAAATGAGCCGCACCGGCGTGGTGGCCATTGCACGAGGAGAAAAGATTCTCTCTGTGAGAGAATCTTAAATTCTATTAAAATCATTCTAAACCACAGAGCACACAGAGATCACGGAGAAATAAAAACAACGTAATCTGTTTTTGTGGTAAGAAATAGTGAGTGGCGGCTGGGGTGTGTCTATAAGGTTTTTAGCCCAAAAAGTTTTTCTCCGTGATCTCTGTGTGCTCTGTGGTAAAAAAGAGGTAAGGAGAAAAACATGTCTTGTAAATGTGAGCACAAAGATTCAAAAGGAACAAAAGTGGAAGGATTAAATGCAAAAATTTATTATGACAAAGATGCGGATTTAAATCTCCTGAAAGGAAAAAAAATTGTTGTGCTGGGCTATGGCTCTCAGGGACATGCACAGGCATTGAATCTCAGGGATTCAGGCATGGATGTTGTTGTGGCTGTGCGCCAAGGGCCACGCGGCCATAAGTTGGCTGAAGAACATGGCTGGGTCCCGGGCAAAGAACTTTTAACCAATATTCCTGATGCCGTGAAACAGGCGGATTGGATCCATTTCCTTTTGCCGGATGAACATCAGGGGCAAGTGTGGAAAGACAGTGTTGAACCGCATCTTAAAAAAGGCGTTGTGTTGAGCTGGTCTCACGGGTTTAATATCCGGTTCAACCAGATCAAGCCGCCCAAGGAATCAGACGTTGTTTTGATTGCGCCCAAAGGGCCAGGTCACCTGGTTCGCCGGACTTTTCAAGAAGGCAAAGGCACCCCGGCTTTGGTGGCAGTGGAACAAGATTATTCCGGGAAAGCCAAAGATTATGCTTTGGCTTTTTGCAAAGCCATTGGGGCCGCGCATGCCGGCGTGATTGAAACCACCTTTAGCGAAGAAACAGAAACCGACCTTTTCGGCGAACAAAATGTTTTGTGCGGCGGCACAGTGGATTTGGTGAAAGCCGGATTCGACACGCTGGTGAAAGCCGGTTATCAGCCGGAGATCGCTTATTTTGAATGCTTGCATGAGCTCAAGCTGATCACGGATTTGATCCAGGAAGGCGGCATCTCCTGGATGAATTATTCTATTTCTGACACGGCGGAATACGGTGAATACTCCCGTGGGCCGCGTCTGATCAATGACGCGGTGAGAGCCCAGATGAAAAAGAATCTGGAAGAGGTACAAAATGGTTCATTTGCCAAAGAGTATCTGGCAGAAAAAAAAGCCGGCGGCCCGAAGTTCAATGCGGCCCGCCAAGCTTTGGCTGAGCACCCCATTGAAAAAGTCGGGGAAAAACTCCGCGCCATGATGCCCTGGCTGAAGAAAAAACAATAAACAAGTAAACCACAGAGCACACAGAGAACACAGAGAGATTTTTATGCGGGAAAAGATCTCTGCGGTTAAAAAGGTTTTTATTTGACATGAAAAAAAAGTTTCGATTTTCTCCCATTGCTTATGACGGTTGGAAATTTGTTTTAGGCTTTGGGTTTATCGGGTTTTTATTCCTTTTTTTTGGCATTTTGTTTGCCAAGGGGGTGGGGATTTTCAGCGTTTTTCTGGCGCTGTTTTCCATGTTTTTCTTTCGTGATCCGGAAAGAAAAATCCCCAAAACAGATGACATCCTGTGCCCGGCTGACGGCACTGTTTTGGAAGTCTCAACCATTGACGGAGAAGGCTACGGACAGGGACGCGTTGTGCGGATTTTTATGTCTGTTTTTGATGTTCATATACAAAGAGCGCCTGTGGCAGGCATGGTGAAGTCTTTGTCCTATGCCCCGGGCATATTCTTAGACACAAGAGATCCCAGGGCGCCGTTTGCGAATGAAAGCAACACCATTGAAATCACAACAGACCGCGGCCGCGTGATGGTGAAGCAGATTGCCGGCCTGATTGCGCGCCGCATTGTGTGCTGGGTGCGTCCGGAAGATGTGGTGGAATCCGGAGAACGCATTGGATTGATCCGTTATGGGTCCCAGGTGGATCTGTATGTGCCCATGGAAGTGGAGGTTTGCGTGAAGGACGGCGCAAAAGTCACAGCCGGTCAAACAATATTGGGCCGCTGGCCGAGCCAATGAAAAAAAATTTGCAATTCGAAATTCGAAACACAAAAAGGCTGTTATGAAAAATTTCCTGAGACATTTTATGCCGAGTGATACTCATGCCATGATGCCGGAGATGCCCCCGGCTTCCAAG
>JANQER010000096.1 GCA_028278255.1 Elusimicrobiota bacterium
GCACGGCCGGGCCGGGTGCTGGTGAAAACAATATACCGGCCGTCAGGCGACCAGGCAGGATCTTCATTGTCCCCTTCTCCCCAGGTCAAGCGGGTTTCACGCTTGGGTCCCACTTCCATGGCAAAGATGTCATAGTTGCCGTCGAACTCACTTTTGGTGTAAGCCACCAAGTGCCCTTGCGGGGACCAGCTGGGTGAATCACACTGCCCTGAGTCTGTGAGCCGCTTGATGTTGGCCCCATTGACATCCATTGTGTAAATCTGCGGGTTCCCGGGCCTGTCTGAAGTAAAAGCCAGATGCCGGCCATTCGGCGATAAAGACGGAGCTGTGTCAATTGACGAGGAATTGGTCAATGCCTGAAATATTTTTCCTTCTAAGTTGATGACATAGAGATTGGGGGAACGCCCCTTAGAGAGCGTGGCCACCAAAGAAGCACTGTCAGGAAACCAGCAAGCGCTGGCATTGAGCCCTTCATAATAACAGAAACGCTGCTTTTGTTGTCCCTCTGTGCTGATTTTGTATAGGTCTGAGGACCCTTGGAGATAACTGGTGTACACGATCCATTTGCCGTCAGGAGACAGTTTGGGAAACAGGGCAATGGATTTGTCATTGGTGAGGCGCTGGAAGTTTTCGCCGTCGTAATCAACCAGGCAGACTTCTTTGTGCCCGGTGCTGTCATTGATGAAAACAATACGGCTGTGCGTAATGCCTGGCTTTCCGGAAAAGTACCCGATGATTTCATTGGCCCATTGGTGCGCCACTTGCCTTTGTTCATTGGTTTTGACTGTGTATTTTTTCTCCATTATTTTTTGGCCGGTGTTGATGTCATACAGCGCGCCTGTAAAACGAATTTTTCCAAACCAGCCAGTGTTCACTTGTCCAGTGACAAGAACATCTACTCCCAGAACTTCCCAAGAAGCAGTGTCCACGCGCCGCTTAATAGGCGCTAAACCGCCTTCCACCAGGTTGAAGAGTCTGGGGAAAAGAAGATCATGCTTGACCACTTGCCTGATTTCCCGAGCGAGTGCGGCTTCTTCCACTTTTGCCCGGCTGGTGCCGAATTCTGCAAGCCCTAAATTCAAACGATTCCCACTGGCAGACAACTCTAAAAATACAGGATCAGCGGCTTTGACAGGCCATGATATCAAGCTAAAAAATATGAGGAGTGCTATGTGGCGTATGTGTGAAGGCATATTGTTTTATTGTCTTTTTTTGGATTTTGGTTTGTCAGCAGCAGGAGAGGACAGCTGCCATTGTTTGAGACGGGCCGCTGCTGTTTTTGATTCCTGACGATGCGGGTATTTTTGCGTAATGGCTTCATAAATGGCCAAAGCAGCATCTGTTTTTTTTTGCTTTTCAAGAGATTGTGCTTTTTGCAGGTAAGCCGTGGGCACCACACTGCTGGCCGGGTATTTTGTGAGGACAATATCATAAGCTTTGACGGCTTTTGCCCATTTCTTTTGGACGAAATGACATTCCCCTATATAGAATTCCGCTTCTGCGGCCTTTTGCGTGTCCGCGTGCTTGTCCATGTATTCTCTGAAGCCTTTTAAAGCCTGTGAATAACGCTGCCGCATGAAATCATTGTAAGCCAGCTCAAAAAGGCTGCTGGGCGACAAGTCCACTGCTTGCTTTTTGCCGGTTAAGGATTCGGAAATGAGATCCAAACGGTTGGAAAGATTTTTGTCCAAATCATCCATGCGCGCGCCCAACCGGGACATGCGGTTTTGGTTCTCCGCCAAATGAGAAGAAACAATTTCCAGATTTCTGTTCAAACTGTGCATCTCTGCCATAAGGTCTGCCTGGCTGCCCTGCAAAACCGTTTGGCTGGTTTGCAAAGAAGCGGATTGTTCTTCCTGCACCTGCACAAGCGTGTTTTGCAAACGCACAATGTCCACACGCAGATCTTCAATTTCCTGCCGCGTGGCCAAACACCCGGACAGTGAGACTCCGCCAACAAAAAACAAAATTAAGATGTTTGCAGATTTTAAGTTTTTCATTTTGAATGTTTGAATTTCCAGGGAGTTGGCCTTTGTTTGATCATTGTATCTTGGTTATTTGGTTATTATTTGGTTATTGTTCCTTGGAATTTGGTTATTTCCGGTTTATCCGGGTTATGGCATTGGAATGCGCAAAGCCCCATGGGGTGATTTGAGCGTGGTTTTTGTGCGCCGGTTTTTGACCCAGCAGTTTTCATATTGGCCGCCACACACCGGCTTTTCTTCGCCAAACGAAATCGTGGTTAAATTGGCTTTGGGCAATCCGAATGACGCATAATAGTTGCGCACGGCATTGGCCCGCTTTTGCCCAAGCGCCATGTTGTAATCCAAAGTGCCGCGGTCATCACAATGTCCCTCCATCCGTATTTTAACAGAAGGATGTTCTTGTATCACTGCTTTGAGAACAGCTGCGTTTTTTTTGAGTGTTTGGCGTGAGTCCGGACTCAATGCGGTTTTGTTGTAACCAAAATAAACATTCCCCAATTCCGGAACAGATGTCCAGCTGGTGCCCACCTCAAACACCGGCCCTTCCTCAATTGGTTCAGGCATGCTTTCTTCTTGTGTTTGTGGTTCCTGCACAACTTCCTCCGATGCAGCTGTTTCTTCAGCCATGTCTGTTTTTTGCTTGGGACAGCCAATCAACAACAAGGAAAGTGCAATGAGCAGCGTCATTTCAGATGTGTTTTTTAAAATAGAATTCATATAAACCTCTCTTTATTGGCTTAGAGGGTGGAGGCAAGCCCCGCCCTTGTGCCATTTTTCTTTGCCAGATAGTTTATTAAACATTATCACGGGGGTCAATGCAAGTTGCTAAATTGTGCTGATTTTGCTATCATATTAGAACTTATTATTCAAGTTTTAAATAAAGCAACAGACCTCTTCCCTGACAATATGACAACTCTGACTGGCTGTTTAGACTATAGCATTTTTTTGAATGATTTTTTCTTTGTATGCTGGTGAGTTTGAGCCAAATAGGTGATTCACTGGCTGACGTGCAGAAGAAAACAGAGTTGGCTTGTGCACGCGCCAAGCGGTCTTTGACAGATGTGCAAATCATGGCTGTGACAAAGAATGTTCCTTTGTCGCATATCCAGGAAATTTTTAAATGCGGCATTCAATTTGTCGGTGAGAACCGTGTGCAGGAGGCTGCTGGAAAAATCAGTGCCTGGCCGCCAGATTCGCAGATCCGGGATTGTCCTTTTTGGCACTTGATTGGCCACTTGCAGACCAACAAAGTCAAAAAAGCCTTGGATTTGTTTTCATGCGTTCAATCCGTTGACAGCATGCGCTTGGCTGAAGCCCTGAATCAAGAAGGCAAAAAACGCGGACAGCCAGTGAACTGCCTATTGGAAGTCAAGGTGTCTGAGGAAGCCACAAAATACGGCATAAGCCCGCAGGACATGTCTTCATTTTTAGAACAAATGAGTGCTTTGCCGTTTTTGAAAATTGATGGGCTCATGACCATGGCGCCTTTTTTTGATGTCCCGGAAAAAACGCGTCCTTATTTTCGTGCAGCAAAAAATTGTTTTGAGCAGCACAAGCACTCCTTTGCCAGTGCGCAACCGATTTTGTCCATGGGCATGTCCCAGGATTTTGAAGTGGCTGTGGAAGAAGGGGCCACTATGATTCGTATTGGAAGCGCCTTGTTCGGGGCCCGGCAGCCGCATCAATAGCTGTGTTTTTAATTTAGTTTTTAGATTGGACGTCACTCATGAAGTTCCAAGGTCAAGACATAGCGATCATCGGCGGGGGCAATATGGGGCAGGCTTTTGTGGCCGGGCTCCTGTCGTCAAAAAAAGTAAAACCCGGTCAAGTATGTGTGACAGATGTGCAAAAAGAGATTTTGGGCTCTTTGAAAAAAAAATTTAAAGTGCGCACAGAAACGAACAATATTCTGGCCGTGAAAAAAAGTCATGTGGTTGTTTTGTGTGTGAAACCTCAGCAAATGGGCCGGGTATTGGAAAATTTGAAGGGATCTTTAACAAGTCAAAAAACAGTCATATCCGTGGCCGCAGGGATTCAAACAGATTTTGTTGAAAAGACCATTGAAACACCTGCGCCTGTGATCCGTGTTATGCCCAACACCCCAGCATTGATGCAAGCCGGTGCCATGGTGTATTGTTTGGGCAAACATGTGAAAAAGAAGCATGACACCCTGGCAAAGGATATATTGTCATGTCTTGGTCGTGTATGGAAAACAGAAGAGCGCCATATGGATGCGGTGACAGCGCTGTCAGGCTCAGGACCAGCTTATGTGTTTTATTTGGCAGAGAACATGGCCAAGGCCGGCAAAACATTAAATTTGCCCGAGTCACTTTCTGAGGCATTGGCGCGCCAAACAATTTTTGGAGCAGGTCTTATGCTTCGGCAAGGCCAGGAGCAGGCGTCTTTGCTGAGACAGCGCGTGACTTCTCCCGGCGGGACCACTGAGGCGGCTCTGCGCGTAATGGAAAAAGCAGGCCTGTCAGAAGTATTTGAGAAAGCACTGGCAGCTGCCAGTCAAAGGTCTCAAGAATTGTCAAAATAAAATTTTTGTTTTGGATTTAAAATAACCAGTCTCTTTTTTATGCCAAGCCATTATCCGGCGTGAAAAGTCAACTGGGCACTAGGAGATAAACCCTATGATTATTCGTGTCAGAGTCATTCCCAATGCCCATCGCAGCGAGGTGGTTGGACGGATCGGCTCTACGGTCCGCGTGAAAGTGGCTGCGCCAGCCATTGACGGGAAAGCCAATGCTGAATTGGTGAGCTTTCTGTCTGATTTTTTTGAAGTTAAAAACCGAGGGGTCAAGATTGTCCGGGGACAAAAAGGCAAGGAAAAAACCATTGAAATCAATGGACGCGCTGAAGAGGAATTGGAAGATGTGATGGAGACGATTCCGTAAATGCGCGAAAATTGTCGTAGGGGCGGGCCTTGTGTCCGCCCTTCCTATATCCAATGACTAATACAAGAAAAACAAACACATTTCGCTGGAACGGGAAGATATTGTCTATCCTTGAACAGCGCGACCTACCGCATAAAATCCATTCTATTGCGTGCCGCAATCATCAGCAAGCAGCAGATTGTATCCGTCAGATGTCAGTGCGCGGTGCCCCAGCCATTGGGTGTGTGGCCGCCTATGGTTTGGCTTTGGCTGCACGTGAAAAAAAATATAAATCCGTACAACATATGATCAGCGCCCTTGATCAGGCTTATGACACTTTGGCCGGCACCCGGCCCACTGCTGTGAATCTTTTTTGGGCATTGGAAAAGATGAAAGCTGTGTGGCAAAACGGCCATGCCAATGACCCGGCTGGACTGGCCAAGCAATTGGTCCAAAAAGCCATGAGTCTCCACGAAGAAGATTTGCAAAGTTGTCATCGCATTGGCGAATTCGGCGCTGCGCTTCTTTCCCCCAAAAGCATTGTGCTGACCCATTGCAATGCAGGCGCTTTGGCCACCGCCGGCCATGGCACAGCCCTGGGGGTTATCCGCACAGCCCATCAGAAAAAGAAAATCAAAAAAGTTTTTGTGGATGAGACCCGCCCTTATCTCCAAGGCGCGCGCTTAACAGCGTGGGAGCTTCATCAGGGAGGCATCCCTTATGAAGTGATCACAGACAATATGGCCGGACATATGATGAAAACCGAGAAAATTTCAGCGGTGATTGTGGGCGCAGACCGGATTGCCGCCAATGGGGACACAGCCAATAAAATCGGGACTTATTCCCTGGCCATCCTGGCCAAACATCACCATATTCCCTTTTATATAGCAGCGCCTTTTAGCACCATTGATTTGAATATTCCCGACGGGTCCCATATCCCCATTGAAGAGCGTTCTGAAAAGGAAGTGGCCTTTGTGGGCAAAACACACATCACGCCCAAAGGCGCAAAAATCCGTCACCCGGCGTTTGATGTCACCCCAGCGGCATTGATCACCGCTATTATGACAGAGAGAGGTGTCATTGAAAAAAGTAAATTCAAAACTCTAAACTCTAAATCCTAATCCGGATAAACCGGAAATAACCAAATTCCAAGGAACAATAACCAAATAATAACCAATAACCAAGAGACAATAATCAAACAAAGGCCAAATCCCTGGAAATTCAAATATTCAAAATGAAAAATTTGAAATCTG
>JANQER010000164.1 GCA_028278255.1 Elusimicrobiota bacterium
ATCAAAGATCAGAATTATTTGAAACTTAAAGTCTTAACATCTTTCATTAAAGATGATTCAAAACGTTAAAAGGGACCCACACTAATTCGGGTACACCCATATAAGTTAAATGAAAATAACGCTCAAGATAAAATTCTATTTCTTGGATTTCTGATTCATGCGCACTTTCTCCCCAAACAATCCTCACATCATCAAATTGATTGGCCACAAGATTGTTATGCAATTCAAGCGCATTTAAAGGAATCCCTTTTTTTTCAAAATAACAATCATAATAAGGATCCATGATAATCCATTTTTCCAATTGATTGGACCACACCTCAGGCAAACGGTGCCCTCCGCCATCCACAGACTCAATACTGATCAAGCGCGCTTGATATCCTAACGAAAGGCAAGCCTGCATAAAAACCACTGCATACTCTCCACACCTCGGTCCTTTTAATTGACCGTCACGCACCATTTTCAACAAGGCCAATGCATTGGCATATGGCTCATACATGCCCCGAGGTACTGGCTGCCTTTTTAACTGTGCCCTAGTCCAAGAACAAAGCAAAATCATTTTCTCCATTTCACTTTTCCCTGATGAGACAACACCATCCAATTTCTCTTGCTCACGCAATGCCATCAAAGAAGGCTGCCAAAATGTCTCAAAATAAAAATTATAATTCATATGCGTACACTTTTCCGATTGCCATTCAACAATGGTGATCTCTGGTTTTTGATAAAACCAATAAAAAACCATCAAACCAAATAACACTATCAATTCAACATACAGTTTATTCTTTTTAAAAAACTGAAAAGTCGCAATCATTTCTAACCACTCCTCCAATAACATTAACCACTGATGCCTGAAAAAAATCAGTCCAAGTGTAAACACTAATAAATATTCTTAACTTTGCTTCCTTTGTAATAAAAACGTAAAATCTCTCTGTATCCTTTTCCTTTGTCTGCCAATCCTTTCATGCCCCATTGACAGACCCCCACACCGTGCCCCCAGCCGTTTCCGTGAAAACGAAAGACTTTCCGTTTTTTGGACACCGAGGACCACAATGTGCTTTTAATCCCGCGGCCGTTAATCATTAATCTCAATTGATTGGCTTGTATGGTGGCTTTGCTCTTTTTCCCTATGACCCGCACTTCATAAGCCCGTCCAGAACGGGACCTGGAAGACACACGCATGGATTTGATTTTTCCTAAGTGATACCCCTTGGCGCGCAATTTGTCAGACATGTTTTTTTTGTTCACATCATACGTCCAATAAAAATGTTTGGACCCGCGGCACCATTTGCAGCGCCTGGATTTTAAATAAGGAACACCCCCTCCCTGCCACACATTTTCCGCATTTTCTGTTCGTCCTCCACAGCAGGAATGATAAACAGCTGTAATCAATTTTTTTTTGTAGAAGACCACATCACCTTTGGTGGATTTTACAATTTGATTGGTGATTTTGGTTTCTGACAGCTTCCCTCTATAGACCTGACAATGAATGGTGTTACACACATCATATCCGTCTTTCCCGTGTCGGCCTTTATTCCGTAAGGCATATGTGCGGCAAATCACTGCTTGCCCTTTCAAAGCTTGTTCCGGCCAACCGGGGTTGGCCTCATGCACCAAAATTCCCTTCACATAATCCTCCACATCCAACACATTCACTGCTGTGATTTGGCCTTTGACATTGCACATCAATTCCATGCGCCCGCGGTACGGCCGTCCTTTGAGCCGCACCAAACCACCTGATTTTTTGGGTTCAATGCTTAAACGCCAGCCGAAATTTTTTCGTCCAATGACAAGGCCTTTGGCAGTGGCTCTGACTGGCATTTCCTTCCCCCATGTCACCGGCCGTGTTTTTCCTGTTTTCACATCCCGCGCCTGATAGGTCCCGGGTCCCACAGTCAAAGACCTCACCCGCGTATACATCCCCACGCGCACCAGATGTGACTGTTTTTTAGAACAAAACGTATCTTGCCCCATCAAGAGCAGAAGAATAGATATAATAAAAATGAGTAGGAGATTTTTAATTTTCGATTTTTGTTTTGTGATTTGTGAGAGAAAAGCCATCATTGCCCAATTAATTAAAAAATTCGTTTTGTTGGTGATTTTGGGGAGGCTTCATGTGAAGGTGCGTGTAAGCAGCAGGCGTGACCACACGGCCGCGCGGCGTGCGCATTAAAAACCCGGCTTTGATCAAATAAGGTTCATACACATCTTCCAAGGTGTCGCGTTGTTCACTCACAGCCACAGCTATGGTGTCAACCCCCACAGGTCCGCCGGAAAATTTTTCAATCATCACTGTCAATATTTTGCGGTCCACAGCATCCAAACCGCACACATCCACTTCCAAAGCATTCAGCGCTGTTTGCGTGATCTCCGGCACGATCCGGCCATCCCCTTGCACATCAGCAAAATCACGCACGCGGCGCAAAAGGCGGTTGGCAATCCGCGGCGTGCCGCGGGAACGGCGCGCGATCTCCAATGCCGCTTCTTTTTCAATAGGCACATTCAAGATCCGACTGGAACGTTCCACAATAGAAGCCAATTCCTTGTTTTCGTAGAACTCCAAATGCGACACAATCCCAAATCGTTCACGCAAAGGCCCTGTGAGCAGGCCGGCACGCGTGGTGGCACCCACCAATGTGAATCTAGGCAATGGCAATTTAATGGTTTTGGCAGAAGGTCCCTGCCCGATGATAATGTCCAATGAGAAATCTTCCATGGCCGGGTAAAGGGCCTCTTCCACTGCCCGGTTCAAACGGTGAATCTCATCAATAAAGAAAACATCTCCCTCGCCCAAATTCGTCAAGATGGCTGCCAAGTCACCCACACGCTCTAAAATTGGCCCGGATGTCTGCCGCAAATTAACGCCCATTTCTTTGGCAATAATGTGCGCCAAAGTGGTTTTTCCAAGGCCAGGCGGGGCTGAAAAAAGACAATGATCAAGAGCTTCCTTTCTTTTCTTCGCAGCCTCCACAAAGACCTTCAAGTTCCTCTTTAGTTTGTCCTGCCCCACAAATTCATCCAGAGACTGCGGCCGCAGAGCCGCATCCACCACTTCTTCTTGCGGCATGGATTCAGGGCTTCTCAATGGATTTTGGACTGGCTTTTCATTATGCATGGGCCGTTCCTTCAAATGGGCGGATGGTGACTCGCACGCGACACTTTTTGCTGGTGCAGTCGCAAGACCCGCCCCTGCGACAATTGTTTTTTAATTTCTCATTTCAAATTTCCAATTTCCACATCATCCTCTTCCTGACAAATGCCTGAGAGATTCCCGGATAAGATTTTCTGAAGAAGAGCTGTCTCCCAATGAGGACTTGGCTGACTGAGCCGCCTGACGCGCCACTGATTCTTTATAACCCAAACTCACCAGCCCTTGAATGGCCTCTTCCAGTGAAGAAGACGCTCCCCCCTTGCCTTGAACGCCAGCCCCGTCAGTGGACGCAGCGGTTTCTAATTTTCCGTTAAGGCCTGTCACTGTTTTTTCAGCTGTTTTAGGAGTAAAACCAAACAACGACACAAGACTCCGCGCATCTTTGTCATAAATAGCCCGGCGAAAATCCGGCAAAGATTTCATGGCCTTGTCCAACAGTTCCAAAGCCTTTTTAGCGCCAATCCCCGGCACATGGTCTTTAATCAAACTGAAAATATGTTTTTCATCACGTTTTAAAAAACCATACAAAGTCACGCCGCCGCCGTACATACCGACAGACTCGGCAATAAAAAGAAAAACATCCTCCCCCAAAGGGGGCAGATGAAGCAAAGAAGAGGCGCCCAGTGAAACAGAATACCCAATGCCATTCACTTCCACAACAGCGCCGTCCTGATTTTTCTCCAACAACGTGCCACGAAGACTTGCAATCATAGGACCTCTCACTTTCCTAAAATAACCAAATTCCAAGGAACAAGATACAAATAAATTCCAATAACCAAGAGACAAACACTTCTATTTTTGTTCCTGTCTTGTGTTGATATGACATAAAGCAATGGCCAAAGCATCTGCTGCGTCATCCGGCTTTGGCACTTCTTTTAAACCAAGCAATCGCTGCACCATGCGCTGCATTTGAGATTTATCAGCCGCGCCAAAACCAGTCAAAGCAATTTTGACCTGCCTGGGATTGTATTCAAAAACTGGCAAACCCAATTCCGCCAGCACAAACAGGAGCACCCCGCGTGCATGCCCCACACTGGCCGCTGTCTGACTGTTCTTGGCGAAAAAAAGCTCTTCAATGGCAGCCACATCCGGTTGTTCAGTCCGCACAATGTCCCGCAGCTGCTTCGCAATGCTCTGCAAACGCTCACTCATGGGCACACGCGCCTGCGTCAACAAACAACCATAGCGCAGGGTCTCATATTTTTGCGGCGATACTTGTCGCACAAGCCCCCACCCTGTGGTGGCCATCCCCGGATCAATGCCTAAGACTTTCATGTTGTTTTTGATTTTAGATTTGCGATTTTTGATTTCAAATAATCTTTTTTCAATTTCCAATTTTGTCTCATCGGGCGGACATCTCCAAGATCCGACATTGCTTTCTTGGCGGATGCCCCTTCCCCTCGGCAGATGCAAAGACCCGCACAAGGCCCTCCCCTACGACAACGCATTTTGATCTCCAATATCCAATTTCATGCAGACAATTTTATCAACCAGTGATCTCACAATTGGCATACACATCTGACACATCGTCATGCTCTTCCAGTTCTTCCAAAAGCGCTGTCATCTGTTCAGCCTGCCCCCCTGACAAGGGAACAGTGGACTGCGGAATCATGGTCACCTCAGCGCTGGCGATGGGAATACCGGCTGATTGCAGAGCGGCTTTTACCTTTTCAAAATCCGCCGGCATTGTGACCACTTCAAAAAGATCAGCATCCTCAGATTTCACATCCTCACCGCCTGATTCAATGGCAATGGTCATTAATCTATCCTCATCTTTCCATTCTTTTTTCTCTATGGTGATGCTGCCTTTGGATTCAAACATCCAAGCCACACAACCTGATTCGCCCAGATTGCCATTGTGGGTGGAAAAAATTTTCCGCACTTCTGATGAGGTCCTGTTGCGGTTATCAGTGGTGCCTGTTAAAAACACAGCCGCCCCGCCAGGTCCATACCCCTCATAACTCACTTCCTCAAAAGACACCCCGGGAATTTCTCCTGTGCCGCGCGCAATGGCCTTTTTCACATTGTCCATCGGCATATTGGCTTCCTTGGCATCATCAATGGCCTTGCGAAGACGTGGATTGTTATCAACTTTGCCGCCGCCTGTTTTGGCTGCCATTGTTAATTCACGAACAATCTTTGTAAACAACTTTCCTTTTTTCTTGTCTGCCGCACCCTTCTTGTGTTTTATTCCTGCCCACCGCGAATGACCTGACATATTTCTGTCTCCTTTTTATTGGGCGCAGTATCCCTTCCTACAGCGCCCCTAGGACTTTTATTTTACTAGATCGTTCACTCCGTGTAAACCATAACGAATTTCCAAATAGCATGCACAAGCGGCATGAAATCCGATATAATAATGCCTATGTCTAAAGTAACTATAAATCAATCTTTTTTTGTTCTATTCTTCTTTCTTTTTTTTGTATGTCATCAGGACCTTGCCGCAGAGGCTTCTCCTGCTAAACAAAACCCTTCATCCCTTCTTTTGGCCAAACGCCGTTCGCGCGCAAAACGAATCAAAAAACCCGTGATCCGGCGCATTCATATTTCACAAGTGGATATTTTTGACACAAGCGTTCCTTCTGAAAACAAGTTTATTTATCGGCTGGTCAACAGCCTGCATGCCACCACAAAAAAACGTATTATCAAACGGCAGCTCCTGTTTAAACCAAGAGACCGCTATGACCCGCGCATTGCCAAAGAAACAGAGCGCGCTCTGCGCCATATTCTTCGCCTCAGGTCCGTCAAAGTCACGCCTGTGCCGGTGAACCGAAAAAGCGTTGACGTATTCGTGCGCACGCAAGAGACTTGGACCACAGAACCCACCCTCAGCCTTTCCGGTGTGGGATCGGATGTGTCAGGGAAAATAGGCATTCGGGAACGCAATCTGTTCGGATACGGAAAACATGCTTCATACTTTTATAAAACCAACAATGACATCATCAGCCGGTCCTTCTCTTATGAGGATCCGGATTTTCTTCATACGCGCCTCAAATTAGACGGCAATTACGTGGACAGTGAAGACGGCACCAGACAAAGCGTTTCATTGGAACGCCCTTTTTATTCTAGCATCACCCCATGGGCCACAGAACTCTTTGCTTCCAGCCAGGAACAACAAATCAGAATATTTGACGAAGGACGTGAAACAACGCGGCTCTTTGAAGACAGACAAGAATATTCAGGGAGCCTGTCTTTTTCCCTGTGGTCCACCACCCGCCTGATCCGCCGCATCAAGGCAGGTTACCATTTTAAGGATGAAAAATTCACAGAGCAGGACGCAGCAGGCGCTCTGCTCAAAAGCAACCGGTACCAGACTTTTAGTTTGGGATTGCACTTGGAGCGAATTGATTTCTTGACCATGGACCATATCAAAAAGTACGACCGGGACGAAGATTTCAATATGGGCCCGTCCGTGGTCATGTCCGCAGGCTTTTCCAGGGACAAATGGGTCAGGCAATCGGAAAATGCGAATTTCTTTCAACTGACCTACGGGCAAGGGAAGGTTTTCGGTCCTTCTCATTTTTTTCTAATGACATTAAAAAGCAAAGGCATGTACAAAGACAAAGACTGGTCCGGAACACACTCACGATTGGATGTGGAATATTACAATCACTTTCAAGCCAGACAAACCCTTGCCTGGCATTTTCAGGCGGAAAACATTATCAACCCCGAAGCTGAATCACAAATACTGCTTGGCGGGGACACGGGTTTGCGCGGGTATCAGATCAATCAATTTTCAGGCAATAAACTTCTTCTGACGAATTTGGAAAACCGTTTTTTTGTGGTGGATGATATTCTCAGATTTGCCAGTTTGGGCACAGCTGCTTTTTTTGACGCGGGTTATGTTTGGGATGACAACAAGCAGATCCGCCTAAAGGACATTAAAATGAATGTGGGCGCTGGGCTGCGATTTCATCTCACGCGCACCAGCCTCGGACATGTGCTCCGGATTGATGTGGCTTACGCCCTGAATAAGATCAAAGGGGAAGACCGCCTCATCATCACATTCGGCTCCAGCCAAGTGTTTTAACCAACAGGTAAAAAGATTTCTTAACTCTTTAAATCGAACTTGGACACCAGTGTTTGCAGCTCATCCGCCATTTTGGACAAAGCATGTGCAGCTGATTGCGTGTCTTTGGCGCCTGTGGATGTTTCGTGCGCGGCATTGGCCACGCGCGCAATGGTGTTGGTGATTTCACGGCTGCCAATGGACACTTCATTCACATTGCGCGCAATTTCACTGGCTGTGGCTGTCTGTTCTTCCACGGCTGTGGCAATGGTGTTCTGCGTGTCACTGATCTGGCTGATGGTCCCTCGAATCCGGCTAATGGCTTCTACAGCCATTTGCGTGTCTGCCTGAATGGCTTCCACGCGGTGTCCAATGTCATCTGTGGCCTTGGCTGTTTCCTTGGCCAAATCTTTCACCTCATTGGCCACAACAGCAAATCCCTTGCCGTACTCTCCGGCGCGTGCAGCTTCTATCGTGGCATTCAAGGCCAAAAGATTTGTCTGCTCTGCAATGGAGGTGATCACTTTTATCACATTGCCTATTTCAGCGCTGCTTTCACCAAGCTGTCCCACGATCAAATTTGTCCGCTCTGCCACATCCACGGCATTGCTTGCCACTTGTGCCGCCCCATTGGCGCTCTGCGCAATTTCCCGGATACTGGCGCTCATCTGATCCACGCCCATGCGCACCACCTCAATATTTCTGTTGATTTCATCTGCCGAAGAGGAAACCACTGTGGCTTGGTTGGACGTGTTATTGGCATTGCCGCTCATTTCCTGGCTCACAGCTGATAATTCAGAAGAGGAATGACTCAGGCTCAGGGCATTGTCTCCCAGCGCTGTGATAAAGTTTTTCAACTGTTCAGCCATTCGGTTAAACCCGGCATAGAGCCTGCCAAACTCATCATTCCGGGTGGATGACAGGCGATGATTCAGCCATCCGTCACCCAAAACACGAAAAGACTCCACCACAGTGTCCAAAGGCACAAAAAAGGCCCGTGTGGCAAAAAAAGCCAGCACAATACCAATAACAACAATGACAGCCGCCATAAAAAAACGACTCGTTTTTCTGTCCGCAAAACCATCAAAAGAGTCCAAAGAACGGTCCGCCTGTATAATACCCATCACATGGCCGCTCTTGTCTTTGAGCGGCGCTGCCACGGAAACGATTCGCATGCCGCGCGCATTTTGATAGGGCTTACTGACCGATGGAGCGCCGTTCAATGCTTCAAGGCTGTGGGGCTTCATTTGAAAATGACCGCCTTCAGACCCGTTTTCTCCCACAGCCACCACTTGCTCCAGGGCGTTATCCGATGTCTTGCGCATCACATAAAGAGAGCCATCAAAACCCTTAAAATGATTGGCTTTCACCACTTTCAACAATTGATGTCGAACAGCGCCATAGGCTTCGCCGTCATTTGACTGATGAGACACCGCTCTCTTATAAAGGTCAGGGGCAACAGCAGAGGACAATGTCTTCACAACAGCCAAAAGTTCCTTCTTGGCAGAGATTTCCATTGTTTTACGATTCAACCGGCAAGAAGAGAAAAAGCTCATGGCCACACAAAAAACAACCAAGCCAGACACCATTAAAAACAATCGTTTGGGAAGACTCAACCAAGACATATGTGTACCTTCAATCCTTAGCTGCCCATATCAAAATCATATCGACAGGCTTGTTAAAAAACGCTAAACTACAATAAAGTATATAACTAAAATGTTGACTTTTCTATAGTTATGCAATTATTTACCCAGTCACCGGAGAACAACACGCCATGATCGGACCAGCTTATACCCTGACCCAAACCCCGGCAGAGCTTTATATTGTATGGACACCCATTAGCCTCTTCCTTTTTTCCATCCCCATCAGTGCCTGTTTCATACTCATGGGAAGCGCTGCTTTCTTCTTTAGAAAACAAATCTCCTCATTGTTCATTGAACATTTGGGGGTGCGGACCTCATCAGCCCGCTCTTTGTCTTGGACAGGGTTTTTGCTTATTCTGACAGCCGTGGTTTTGCTCATTTTTTCATACCAAAAACCCCCTCAAACCAGCTGGCGGTTCAACGACAAGGGCCTGACCATAAAGAGCGCAAAAAAAACTTTCCGCATGCCATGGGACTTTGTACAATCTGTGCGTCTAGATAACAGGGAAGATATCAGCAGCAAAACTTCTTTGATTGTCACAGGAAGGAACCAGCAGGACCTTTGGCTGATCATGAAATGGATTATTCCGCAGCAACGGCACTTGATTCTGGATTATCTGACAGACCGCATTCCACAAAAAATGAAAAAAATCACAAACAACAAAGACTATAGACAATCTTTTAATTAACCCCAATGCGGTTTAGATTATTTTTTTCTCTTTTTTATCCACAAAACAATATAAACAATTGTCCAAAGTACCGTCCACACACTGATCAAAGACATAATCAATTCCCGGGGAGGGCCCCACGAGGTCAGCACTTCTAAATAATGCGAAATAAAACCAGAGGCATAAACGGAAGAAGGATCATAATGCGCCCGCAGACTGTTCTCCATGATGGTCAACGGACAATACCCGATCATACCGACAAAAAATGTCATCCACAGCATGATCAAATGAAAAAAACGGATCAATAAATTCTTACAAGCCCACAAAGGCCCACACACCACAGCCACGATCCACAACACATGAACAAAAGTCACTGCATCCGCATAAAATGTCCAAATCATAGTTTGATGATTTTTTTGTCGGCAATCCCTTTGGTGGCATTCCGTGCATCAACCACCAAAACAGCGTTTTTAACAATTGTCTTCATGTCAAAACAAGTGTGATTTGTTGCGATCACCACACAATCCTGCCGGCGCACATGAGAAGGCGTGAGCAAAATATTCGTATAAGTTTTGTTGTGCAGCCGGACAGTCTTCACATAAGGATCATAATACTGAACGCGGGCGCCTTGCTGTTCAAGCTGCGCAATAATCCCCAGCGCCGGAGATTCACGCACGTCACTGATGTCTTTTTTATAAGCCACACCCAGCACCAGCACGCGAGCGCCTTTGACGGCTTTTCGATGCGCATTCAATCCTTCGCTGACTTTGCGGACCACATAATCCGGCATGGAAGAATTGATTTCTTCAGCCAATTCAATGAACCGGGAATAGTAATTCAGACTTTTCAGCTTCCAAGACAGGTATTGCGGGTCCAAAGGGATACAGTGCCCGCCGATTCCGGGCCCGGGATAAAAAGGCATGAAACCAAAAGGCTTGCTGGCAGCAGCCTCAATCACTTCCCACACGTCCAATTTCAAACGATCACACATCAGCGTCACTTCATTCACAAGCGCAATGTTCACAGCCCTGAATGTGTTTTCCAGCAGTTTGGCCATTTCAGCGGCTTCCGGCGAAGACACCTCAATTACCTGATCCGCCACAGCTTCGTACAACCGCTTTCCCAAACGCGTGCACGCACGCGTTATGCCGCCCACAATTTTGGGTGTGTTGTGAATGCCGAATTTTTTGTTCCCCGGATCCACGCGCTCAGGAGAAAAAACCAAATAGAAATCCTTGCCCACTTTGAAACCGGGTTTTTCCAGTTTGGGCAGAACCACCTCGCGCGTGGTTCCGGGATAAGTGGTGCTTTCCAAAACAATGAGCTGATTTTTTCTTAAATAAGGACGCAATGACTTGATGGCCGCATTGATATAGCTCATGTCCGGATCTTTGGTTTTACGAAGAGGTGTGGGCACGCAGACAATCACCACATTCATTTGGGCCAGTTTTTGAAATTGTGTTGTGGCAGAGAGTTGTCCGGAACGGACCAAAGGTTTTAATTTTTCTGAAGGGACATCAGGAATATAGGAAATGCCTTTGTTAAGTGATTTCACTTTTGCGGGATTCACTTCGAATCCCGTGACATGACATTTTTTGGAAAATTCATAAGCCAAAGGCAGGCCCACATAGCCCATGCCAATAATGCCTATATGCGCTTTCCGCGTATGAATCAGTTTTTCAATCATAAAAAATTAACCACAGAGGCCACAGAGACAAACAGAGAAATACTTTGGCATGGAAAAAACAACTTGCTTGCTTTTGTATTTATCCATAAAGATCTTTATCTCTGTGTTCTCCGTGTGCTCTGTGGTTTATCTTTGGTTTAAATAAAAAGTGCCGAGGGACGGAATTGAACCGCCGACACACGGTTTTTCAGACCGTTGCTCTACCGACTGAGCTACCTCGGCACGGGGTTTCGGCTCCTCTGGAGCCGGTGTGCAGTCCTTTCCCTTTGGGAAAGGGCGGCACCTAAATTGTTTTTAAACTACATTTTTCCTTGGTGTCTTTTTTCAAACAACCGCCTGACACTTCCTGAATCCCCAACAAGCGGAATGATTGTAGCATATTTTTTCATTTTTATGCTGAACAATCTCGTTTACCATCTAAGTTTTGAAATATTTTTGACTAAATGTTTAAAATATTTTCTTTTAGGGACTAATTGGCCATATCATCTGTTGTGTCTGTAGGACTCTCAGGCAATTCCTCTGAAGGCGGGAGATCCTCTGTATTGGAAGGGCTCTCTTTCGTTTCAGGCGGCGCATACTTTTCCTTCATCTTCTTCACAAAATATGAGTTTTCTTTTCCAATGCCCTCCAGCAGCGTGCTGATTTTTTCTTCATCATTTTTTTTTCGAAAGAATTTTGTCCACCTTGCCCTTGAGCAGCATCATGTCCACAGGCTTTACCACGTACTCTGTTGCCCCGAATTTCAAAGCATCCCCCACCACCTGCGGATTGCCCAGAGCGCTTACCACCATAATAGGAATATTTTTGTGTTTTGGATTTGAACGAATCTCCCGCAAAAACGCCACGCCGTCCAAATCAGGCATCATAATATCCAGTAAAATCAAATCCGGCAACTCCACAGCCAATTTGTTCCGGGCTTCATTGGCGCCGCCGGCTTCGTCTAAACTATAATTGCTTTTAGACAAAGACTCCCGTATGATAATACGGAATGTTTCATCATCGTCTACCAAAAGAATTTTTTTTGAGGCCAAGGGCTTTCTCCTACAAGAATATCATAGTCAAATAAGTGCTTATATATAATCAATATGAGTATAGCAAGTGTCTGAACACCATGCAAGAACACACTTTAAATTCCAGAAATCACTCTTCATTTCTGCACACCGCATCCGCCTGACGCCCAAACGTTTGAGGGCGAAGGACTGCGCCGTTTCTAGTCCCTAAGAGATAATATTTTGAACATTTACACAAAAATATTTTAAAATTCAGACGATAAAACAGATGTTTGCAGATTTTAAATTTTTCATTTTGAATATTTGAATTTCCAGGGATTTGGCCTTTGTTTGATTATTGTCTCTTGGTTATTGGTTATTATTTGGTTATTGTTTCTTGGAA
>JANQER010000194.1 GCA_028278255.1 Elusimicrobiota bacterium
TTGCGGGAGCTGGGCAATGAGCTGGTATTGTTCTGGGGTCAGACCATAGCGGCTGGTTTTGGTTGAGGCTATGTCTGGAATAGAAGTCTTGAGTTTTGACTGCCCATTGAACTTATCAACGGCTTGCCTGCGTGCCTCCCAGAAACCAGCTTCACGCGCATAAAGCCCAATGGTGTTGGCATACAAAAACACAACCGACAACACCAGACAGACAAAAGATTGATTATATTGGCGGATCCACTTGAACATAAGATTCCCTTGGAAAAACACTGAATCACACAATAAGGATTTATATATAATAATAAAAGAAACATATTAAGTTCGCCTTAAGAAATCGTAAATATTCTGTAAATTAACGCATATGGGGACACATATAGCTATATAACTTAATTAGTTAGCTCCTATACTTTGAATATAATCCATCAGACCATATGCTTGAACGCCTGGACATAAGGCTTTTGTCTTTGGATCCAATGAGGAAGTTCTGTAAACCACGTAACATTCAATCTTTTTATTCATCTTGTTTTTTTTCAAACTCAACATGGAATTGGCCATGGCAGGCGTCACAGTCCGGGAACTCTTGACTTCAATAAAGTCCAATCGGCCTGATTTTTTCGGCACAATAAAATCCACTTCCAATCCTTGTCTATCCCGAAAATAATAAAGTTCCTTTCTCTTTCCATGATTCACTTGAGTTTTTAAAATTTCTGCTCCAAAATACCCCTCAAAAAGAACGCCCAAAAAAGGTGACCGCTCCAATTCTGCCTGCGTTTCAATGCCCAGCAAATAACAGGCCATACCAGAATCCAACCAATAGATCTTTGGCGACTTAATCAAACGCTTCGAAAAATTCTCATAAAAAGGCGGCACAATCATAATCTGACCAGTTAATTCCAATATATTCAGCCATTGCCCAACGGTGGGGACAGACACCCCCAAAGGAGCCGCCAAATCATTCTTATTCATCATTTGGCCATGCCTGGCCGCTAAAAGGCCCATAAATCTTCGAAAAGCAGGCAGATCTTTCACTTGCGTGATGGCACGCACATCCCTCTCTAAATATGTTTGGACATAAGAACCATACCACAGGGAGAGTGCTTCTGGATTCTGCAAAACTTCCGGATATCCGCCCAAAAGAAGATCCTCAATTTTTGTTTCTTGAACAGACAATGGCAAAAGCTGCAGCACACAAACCCGGCCGGCAAGAGATTCCGTAGATTCTTGCATCAAGGGCGCTTCTTGAGACCCCGTTAAAATCCATTGCCCCTTTTTTTGCGGATTTTTGTCGATCAGCGTGCGGATATAGGAAAATAATTGAGGCGTATTTTGAATTTCATCCAGAATCACTGGAAACTTTAACTCAGACAAAAAACCGCGCGGATCCAGTTGGACACGCGCAATCAAATCAGGATCCTCCAAAAGACGATAATCCGCTTTTGGGAACAATCGCTTAAGAAGATAAGTTTTTCCAGACCGTCTTGGCCCTGTCAAAAGCAAAGCCGGGAAAAAAACATGTGCGCGCTGAAGAGTCTTTGAAATAGCACGTTGATAATTCACCATATATGACAATTTTAAAATACAATATTAAAATTGTCAACCGCTGAATTTATACCCGCAAAGACGCTGGGCTCTTAAGTGAAACCATAAACGGTTTTATGGGTCTGTCATCCGCCGCCTTAATTGACGAGCAAATGCAATGTTTTGTCCCTGCGCATGCTTGTTTCATGTCCATTAATACGAGTACACCAAGAAGCTGGGATGGATGCCTGGCCATATATAAGTGTGGTTCAGCGTTTTTTGTAGCTCGCCGATTTATCGGCGTCTTTCACCGTCAGAGCTATAGGGGACGAGCTATAGGGGCTATAGGGGACGGGGCTATAGGGGACGGAGCATCCTAATTGCTTTATTGGTGTACCGGGAGAGAGAGCGGGGCAGGCTGCTTTTGGAAAAGAGCAAAATAGGCGATTGGATACAAGGCAATTAGGATGCTCCGTCCCCTGTACCTGTACCGCCTAAAATTCAGGACCCAGGGAGAAGTAGAATGACCAATTGTGCTGGTCAGTGCGCTTGGCAGCGTCAATGGAGAGCGTGACCATATAAGTTTGAAAGACAAAGGCAGGAATGCGAAACCCCGCGCCCACTGAATTTCTGATGCGCGTGGCTTTGAGGTGATTTAAATCATCTGATCGTTCCCAATCATATCCGACATCAACAAATAAAGTCCCATACAAAGCTTTGAGAGACAGACTCGGAAAAAGCCCCACACCGGAATCCATATATCTTAAGGGCACGCGCCATTCCAAATTCCCCATCACATAACGCGTGGATTGGAATTCATCTCCGTTGCGCGGATACCCCCGCAGTCTGTCAATGCCGCCCAAACGCAGGCTTTGCGGGCTGGCGCCGGTGCTCACGCCTGTCAGGCCGCGAAAAGCCAATGTGCTTTCACGGCCCGTGGGCATGAACCTGTGATATTCAAACACATGTGTTTTGTAGTTGCGGGTGCCGCCGAACAATGGTCTGGCCCTTTGATAGGTCATGCGAAATCGCTGACCGGACGTCACGCTCAAATAACGTCCGTCCGACGTGTCCCGCACCAAAGACACAGCCCAATAATTTTCACGCTCATGAAAATTAAATTCCGGATAATAGTCATAAAAGTCTTCCCGGTAAATAGTGGACAAAACGCCTTCTATGCGGTCAAATCTGTTAAAAGGAAAAGAAACGCCTGCCAATTGATGGGATTCTTTGCGAAGCTGCGTGCGCGAAATGTCCCGATAAAATTTTTCTCCGGCTGACCCTAGAAAAAACTGCGGTCTGAACCGTTTGTATTGATACTGCACACTGTAATCCAAAAAATCATTGCCTGAAGAATACTGCAGATTCGTCTGAATCTGATGATGCCCCAAATACTCAGACGCCTGCCAAAGCATGGCCAAAAACAAGCCTTCGGAAGAGGAATAATAGAACAAAGGGAAGAATAAATCTGTGGAAGCCCGCAGCCTGTAAGGACGGGACTGACCGGCCAACAAAGGAATTTGTTCATCATTTTTGATTTTTGATTTTTGATTTTTGATTGCAAAACCCATATGGGGGCTTTCTATCTCTTCTGATTGAGCAAAGGCTGACCCCGTTCCTGCAGACAATTGATCCTTTGCCCTTTGCCCTTTGCTCTTTGCCCTGAGCCATAAATCCGGCTTGGCCAAATAAAGATCCATGGAATTGCGCCGATAGGACACAAAAACCATTGATTGTCCGTCAGAAGAAATGTCAGGAGAAAAATTCCCGCCAATCACGCGCGTCAGTTGTGTTGTCTTCCTGTCAGCCAGCTCCACCCTAAAAAGATTTTTAATCTGCTGTTCATCCTCACCCACAAAAATCACTGACTTTCCATCCGGCGTAAAAACCGGCGCTGTGTCAGCGCCGGGCAAATGGGTCAGCGTGGATGTGGTTAAATCAACGAGGTTCATTAACATCAAATTGCGGCCGTAGGAGGGCTGTGTTTTCAGAGAGTCTGCGGAATAGATCACTTCCTGCGAATACACAAGAGATTGTCCGTCTGGGGAATAAGCCGGATCACTTTCGTCAATCCATGAGTTTGTTAAAGTGCGGATCAATTTTCCCCGCGAGGTGATCTCATGGAGATCATTGAACCCGCCTGTCATGCCCACAATGACCAAATGAGATTCAGTGGGATGAAAAACAGGTGACCGGATATGTTCAAAAGGCGTCCGGATTCTGCGCAGCCGGTGGCGCTTTGTGTCATACAAATACAGATAATCCCGCTGTTCTTTTTCGCCGGCAAAAGCCAGCCAGCGGCTGTCCGGTGAAAACGACAATGCTTTCCCGTCAGAATGAATATTCTCCAGTTTTGATTTTTGATGTCCTGCGGCATAGCGTTCATTGCCCGTCTTCAAATCAAAAAGCACCACTTGCTTCAATCCCTGCTTGTCAGTGAGGTAAGCCAGAAATCTTTTGTCCGGTGAAAACACAGGATTGGTATTAAAAACCGGCATCATATCAGGCGCTGTCAATCTTTGGCCGTATGCCTCAGGTTCCTCAAGGCCCTTGGACTGCTCCGCATAATATTGAGTCAAATGATCCAAATATTCTTTGTTGAATTCCGGAAATTTTTTCTTGATGAGCTTGGGCAGTATCGTGGAAATTTCAAAACGTTCCCGCAAGTCCCTCAGCATTTGCGCGAGCTTGTCTTCTCCGTATGTGTCAGCCAAATACCGCACAGCTGCGCCTCCCTGCTTATACGCGAGGGTTGTTTGATGCGGTTTTAAATGACTGAACCCATGCAAATCATTGAGCGGATACAAAAGCCCGGAAGTGGCTGCGTCCCGCAAATAAAGGTCTTCCTGGGCTTTGTCAATGTCCCCGGTTGAGTACTCTGCCAAACCTTCCATGAACCAAAGCGGATAAAGAGGAGATTTGAGCAAACGGGCGGATTTCCAAAACCCGCCGTACAAAACCTCAAACTGCGCCACATGCGTGAATTCGTGGGTGATCACATGGTCCAGCCACATCTGAGCGCCGCTGTTGAAAATAACCACCCTGTTCTTAAAAGCCTCTGTCACACCGCCTGTGCCCTCGCCCACCATGACAATATTATTCTCTTCAAATTCATTGTGGTTGGACAAAATAAAATAAGAGGTCTTTTGGGGGATGTCCACTTCCAGATAAGCGGTGACCCGGTCATATGCTTTTTCCAAATAATAAGCAGCCCAAGGCACCACAGGTTTGGATTCATCAGTGAAATGAATGTCAAAATGCGCCGTGGAAACCACCTGCCATTTGAATGCATGCACATTGACCTTGTTCCTGCCAAAAGCCTCCAAAGAAACAGGCATGAGTCCATACAGCAGCCAAACCAAGAAAACGCATCTATAAAGGGAACCACGGATGAACACGGATAAACACGGTAAAACAATAATATGAATGGCCTTCCTAAATGTATAAAAAAATATATTAAAATTTATCGTGTTCATCTGTGGATCCAATAATATTTATAGCAGTCGTTTTTTAAATATTATGAACTAATTGGAGAGATTTTTAAAGTAAAAAAAGGGATTTCTGCGGTTATTTGGCTGGACAGTCTTTATAATTGATAATCTTCAATGATTATTTAAACTTAAAAAACACAAATGCTTTTGTTTTCCCGTGTCTATCCGTGTTCATCCGTGGTTCCCTAAGCATTTACACTTCTTCTTCATTGTCATCCCATTGGGTCATTTCACCCAGGGTAATGCCTTCGGAGCCGCCTTGATATTTTTTCAAAAGCCGGCGTTCTTCTTTTTTGTCATATTTCCGGATGGACAAATCCACACGCTTTGATTTTTTGTTGAGCTTTATCACAACAGCTGTCACAGATTGATCCATGGCCAAGGCGTCAGAAGCGCGTTCCAAACGGCGGGCAGAAGGAATTTCAGACACATGAATCACGCCCTGCACATCAGGTTCAATTTCAATCACAGCCAAAGAATCTGTCAGCCGTATCACTCTGCCTTCCACAATCCGGCCGGGCTTGAGTTTGGAATAAGGATCTTCTGTCAGCTGTTTCAATCCCAAAGAAATTTTTTCCGCTTCCGCATTCACGTCCAGCACAACAAATTCACGTTCCTGGCCAACAGTCACCCAATCTTTCATATTGTTGACGGTTTTTGTCCAAGACACATCTTCTTTTCTCAACAAACCCTCTAACCCGCAGTCCAAGCGGACAAACGCGCCAAAATTCACCAAATGCGTGACTTTTCCCGTTACTTTTGATCCGGTCTTATAGGTTTCAGCGGCTTTTTCCCATGGATTGTCTCCGGCGCGCTTCAAACTCAAAGACATTTTTCCCTTGCCGCGTTCGCAAGTCAAAACAACCACCTGCACTTCCTGCCCTTTTTTCACAAAATCTTTGGGCTTGGCCCACCGCTCTTTCCATGAAAATTCCGACTGGTGAATAAGCCCTTCAATGCCTGGTTCAATTTCCACAAAAGCCCCGAAATCAGTGACATTTGTCACGCGGCCGGTGACCACAGCGTTTAAGGGGAACCGGCTTTCAATGCCGTCCCAGGGATGCGGCAGCAATTGCTTGCGCCCCAAAGAAATCTTTTTGGCTTCTGCGTCATACTGCAAAACCTGCACATTCAATTTCTGTCCCACAGACAAAATATCAGTTAATTTTTCCCCGCGGATCCAAGACAAATCAGACACGCGCAAAAGACCTTCAATACCGCCGATATCAATAAATGCCCCAAAAGAAGAAATACCTGTCACAGTCCCTTCATACACCTTGTCCACTTCCAAATCTTTAAGAGTTTCCTCTTGTTTGACCGCAGCCTCTTTTTCTTGAAAGCGTCTGTGTGACACCACCACGCTGCCCTTTTTTGAATCCATTTCCAATACCATAAAAGGCAGTTTTTTTCCCACAAATGACTTCACATCCTTAACAGGTCGGCGGTCAATCTGAGAAACAGGCAAAAATCCTTCCATGCCGATATCCACGAGCAGTCCGCCTTTGATGGCGCGCACAATGGCCCCTTCAACAGGTGTTCCCTCATTTTTGGCTTTTGATATTCTGTCCCAATGAATCCGCTCGCGCGCCTCCCGCCAGGAGGCCAATGGATGTCCGTCAGGGCCTGCCATGCGCTTGATCAACGCCGGAATCGTGTCACCAACAGCCGGGGGTTTGGGAAGTGTGCGGAATTCCACAATCGGGATAAAGCCTTCTACTTTTAAACCCAGGTCCACCAACAAACCTTTGTTTGAAGACTCCACCACATAGGCAGACACCACAGATCCCACTTCGCCGACCGGCGAAGATTCTGCCAAAAGATCTTCCATATTCATTTCATCTTTCACTGGCGTATCACTCATACAGGCCTCTCCATCTATCAAAATATGACAAATTCAATGTTCCTCTATTCAAATGATGCGGTTTGTTAAACATCTGTCATTGCCCAATTCATTGGGCGTATTTCTAAATTTGGGTGACTACTCAGGTCTACAAAAAAACACATTGGAACCACGGATAGACACGGATGAACACGGTAAATCTTGACAAGTATTTTTTAACTTAAAAAGAACCATAATA
>JANQER010000209.1 GCA_028278255.1 Elusimicrobiota bacterium
TTCTTCAATTTGCCATCATGGGAAAGATTTATGCGCAGGTGGTCACGGGGAAGGACAACCCTCGTGTGGCTTTGTTGACCATTGGCGCTGAAGAAGGCAAGGGAAATGAACTGACACAGGAAACACATCAGCTTTTAAAAGACAGCGATCTCAATTATGTAGGACATGCCGAAGGCGGTGATATCCCCAAAGGGTCTGCAGATGTATATCTTTGCGATGGTTTTGTGGGAAATGTGCTTCTTAAGTTCGGGGAGGGATTGTCAGCCGCTATATTAAAATTGATTAAAAATGAAATCAAAAAACATCCTTTTGCTGTTTTTGGTAAATATCTGTTAAAAGGCGCTTTTCAATCTATTAAAAGAAAAACAGAACCCTCTGAGTATGGGGGCGCCCCGCTTTTGGGTGTCAATGGTGTGGCCATTATCTGTCACGGTGGCGCAGATGCAAAAGCCATTAAAAATGCCGTCAAAATGGTTGGCCTGCTATATGAAAAAGACATCAATCATCAAATAAGTGAAGAACTTAAACAGAAAAACTCTTCTGTGTTCAATTTTTTAAAAAAAGGGTAGTTGGGATATAAAATGGGAATTCGGTTTCTCTCAACCGGTGCGGGACTGCCGGAAAAAATCATTACGAATGCTGATCTTGAAAAAATCGTTGACACATCTGATGAATGGATCACGGAAAGAACCGGTATAAAAGAACGCCGTATGCTTGAGGAAAGTGAAGCCACTTCAGATATTGCCTTACGTGCTGCGCGTCAAGCCATTGACACCGCAGGTCTTCAGCCGGATGATATTGATCTCATTGTTGTCACCACTTGCACACCTGATCATTTGTTTCCCTCAGTGGCTTGTCTTGTTCAAAAAGGTCTCGGGATTTCCCAAAAAATCGCATTTGATGTGTCAGCCGCTTGTTCAGGTTTTTTGTATGGATTGGCCTGTGTGGAGGGCATGATAGAAAAAGGATTGGCCAAAACCGCTTTGTTAATCGGGGCTGATGCACTGACGCGCTTTACCGACTGGAAGGATCGCGGCACGTGCGTGCTTTTCGGCGACGGCGCAGGGGCTCTGGTTATCCAAGCTTGTGAGGGACCAGGTGATTTATTGGCCATTCATCTGGGGTCTGATGGGGATTCATCACATATTTTGACCATTCCCGGCGGTGGTTCCAAGCATCCACTGGGTCAGATTGACAATGTGGACAAATATCCGCCTTTTATTAAAATGGATGGGAAAGAAGTTTTCAAGTTTGCTGTGCTGCGCATGATAGAATCATCTATGACAGCTTTGAAGAAGTGCGGGAAAACCACTGATGATTTAAAACTTCTTATTCCGCATCAAGCCAATTTAAGGATTATTGATGCCATTGCCAAGCGGTTGAAGCTCAGCCATGATAAAGTATTTCGTAATGTGCACAAGTATGGGAATATGTCTGCCGCCACAACCATCATAGCCTTGGATGAGGCTGTGAGAAGCGGACAGCTTCAAAGAGGGGAATTGGCAGAGCTCATTGCCTTTGGTGCAGGCCTCACCTGGGGAGCAGCGGTTGTTCGTTGGTAGAAAAAAAATTGAACCCTCAATCAGGGGTATTTGTAGATTTTAAATTTTGCATTTTAATATTTGCATCTTACATTTCCTGGAAATTTGGCCATTGTTTGATTATTGTATTTTGGTCATTGGTCATTATTTGGTTATTGTTTCTTGGAATTTGGTTATTTTCGGTTTGAAGGAGAAAATATGGCAATCGCATTGTTATTCCCCGGCCAGGGGGCCCAATATGTGGGAATGGGAAAAGAGCTTTATGATCATTTCCCCGTGGCCAAGAAAACATTTGATCAAGCCGCCGAACAACTGGGTTCAGAATATGTTGACGTGATTTTTTCAGGACCTGAAGAAAAGCTTCGAGAAACAAAATTCACACAAGTCGCGTTGTTTATTGTGAGCATGGCAGCGTATCAAGTGTTAAAAGACACAGGCTGCGAGCCGTCAATGGCTGCAGGTCACAGTCTGGGAGAATATTCAGCTCTTTGTGCAGCCAATGCCTTTGACTTTTCAACCGGTTTAAACCTGGTGAAAGCCAGAGGAGCAGCCATTCAAGAAGCTTCCCTTCAGAGCCCCGGCGCCATGTCCGCCATTGTGGGATTGGATCAGATCAAGCTTGAAGACATCTGCAGCCAAGTCCGTGCCAAAGGGGTGTGTGAGGCTGTGAATTTTAATTGTCCGGGGCAGATTGTGATTGCAGGCGCTGTTGATGCTGTGGAAGAGGCCATGGGATTATCTCAGAAATCAGGCGCACTGAAATCAATCAGATTAAATGTATCAGGTCCTTTTCACTCATCCCTTATGAAGCCTGCTGCTGATAAAATGGCGCAGGTGCTGGAGCATTCCTCCATTGGTGACACCCATATACCGGTTGTCATGAATTGTGACGCGCAGCCTGTTCAATCGGCACAGGACATCAAAAAAAAGCTAATCACACAGATTGATCATGCCGTGCAATGGGAAAAAACAATGCGTTTTATGATTCAGCAGGGCGTGACACAGTTTGTTGAAGTCGGACCCGGGCGTGTACTGAGCGGATTGCTGCGGCGTATTGACAAAACAAAAAAAGCCCTGAATATTGAAGATCAAAAAAGCGCTGAAAATATGAAAAACATATAGCCAAATAAATAAACTTTAACTATAATATTTCAATATTTTATAAACAGCAAATTCATTTATAAGGACAAAATATGCGATTAAAAGACAAAGTGGCTTTAATAACAGGCGGCGCTCAAGGAATTGGAAGAGCCATTGCTGAAACATATGCCAAAGAAGGCTGCCGAATATCTATTTGTGACGTCATGGAACCTATGGCCCAATCCACGGCTGAAGAAATCAAAAAAACTTACAATGTGGACACATTGGCCATGAAAGTGAATGTCACTGTTTTGGAAGAATGTGAAAAGTGGGTCAAGAGCACTATTGAAAAATTCCAAAAAATCGATATTTTGGTGAATAATGCCGGCATTACAAAAGACAATTTGGTCATGCGCATGTCAGAAAGTGAATGGGATGCTGTGATCAGCGTTAATCTCAAAGGCGTCTTTAACTGCACCAGGGCTGTGACCCGCCCTATGTTTAAACAACACAGTGGCTCTGTCATCAATATGGCTTCAGTGGTGGGGCTCATGGGCAATGCCGGACAAATCAATTATTCCGCTACAAAGGGCGGGGTGATTGCCATGACCAAAACATGTGCCCGTGAGTTTGCCAGCAGAAAAATACGTGTCAATGCCATTGCACCTGGTTTTATCCGCACAGCCATGACTGATAAATTAACGGATGACCAAAAGAAAAGCCTTTTGACGATTATCCCTCTTGATAAACTCGGAGAAGCGCAGGACGTGGCCAATGCCGCCTTATTTCTGGCCTCCGAAGAAAGCGCCTATATAACAGGCCAAGTTTTGTCAGTAAACGGCGGAATGTACATGTAGAAAAAATTGTCGTAGGGGCGGGGCTTGCCTCCGCCCGTTAAACTCACAAAACAAATAAAAAAGTTGCACCAAAAATCAGCCGATTGAAAAAGGATGGAAAAAGGGGATGACACCTTATTCATCCCTCTTCAACCGAACATTTTTAAGCAACTTTTAAATAGGAGGAAAAAGTGGCAGATGACATTCAAAGCAAAGTAAAAGACATTATAGTCGATCAGTTGGGCGTTGATGCAGCTCAGGTAAAACCAGAGGCATCTTTTGTCAATGATTTGGGTGCTGACTCTCTTGACACCGTGGAGCTTGTCATGGCTTTGGAAGAAGCCTTTGACATGGAAATCCCGGATGAGGAAGCGGAAAAAATCCAAAATGTTGGACAAGCCATTGATTATATTGAAAAGAACAAAAAGTAACACGTAGGATTTTGCGGCTGCCTGAATTCTCCGGCGATTTTAACGGTCTGAGGATGAGGCAGCCGCAAACAAGCGAATGTGGCTGGCAATATGCGAGGGGATTTCAGATCCGCCGTCAACAAAGACGGGTTTTAAACCCACCCGTATACAGAAAATTCTAAGCTCTAAACTCTAAATTCAAAACTCAAAGTTGAAAGACAAAATAGAAATTCTTCTTTTTTTGTAAACTTTGGATTTTGAGCTTTGAGCTTTAACTATTGTAATTTATATTGATGAAGAGGGGTGTGTACAGTGAAAAAACGAGTCGTTATTACCAGCATGGGAATTGTGAGCCCTATTGGCATTGGTCAAAATGCCTATTGGAATGCGCTGAAGAACGGTCAGTCTGGTTGCGGCAATATTACTTTTTTTGATGCATCCACTTATCCGTGCCAAATAGACGCAGAAGTCAAAGACTTTCAACCGGACCATTTTATTGACAAAAAAAAGGCCAAACGCATGGACCGATTCACTCAATTTGCCTTGGCCGCTGCCAAAATGGCCATGGAAGAAGCGCATATTGATTTATCCAAAGTCAATCCGGACCGCTGTGGTGCCATTTTAGGGTCTGGCATTGGGGGACTCACCACAATTGAAACAGAACATAAAGCGCTTCTAGGCAAGGGATGCAAACGCGTGTCACCTTTTCTCATCCCCATGTTGATTACAAACATTGCACCGGGTGAAATTGCCATTGAATATGGATTTAAAGGACCCAATTACTCTGTGGCATCAGCATGTGCCAGTTCCAACCACGCCATAGGGGAAGCCCTTCGTCACCTCCGGTATGGAGACGCTGACCTGATGGTGGCAGGCGGAACAGAAGCAGCCATTACACCTTTGGGCGTGGCTGGCTTTTGCCAAGCCCGAGCCCTGACTTTTGACCACAATAACAACCCCGCCAAATCCAGCCGTCCTTTTGACGCCAAGCGCTCCGGATTTGTCATGGGAGAGGGGTGCGGTGTTCTTGTTTTGGAAACGCTGGAGCATGCCAAAGCACGGGGCGCTCATATATATGGCGAACTGGTCGGATACGGCGCCACAGATGATGCTTATCACATCACTGCGCCAAGTCCTGACGGATATGCGGCTTCGCGAGCCATGAAAATGGCTTTGGAAGACGGCGGGGTCAGGCCAGAAGAAGTGGATTACATCAATGCGCATGGCACATCCACGTCTCTCAATGACAAAACAGAAACACTGGCCATTAAAAATGTTTTTGGCGATCATGCGAAAAAGCTGGCCATTTCTTCCACAAAATCCATGACCGGCCATCTATTGGGCGCAGCCGGGGCCGCGGAAATTATTGCCACTTTGCTCACCATGGAAAACAATCTCATTCATCCAACCATTAATTATGAAACCCCTGACCCTGAATGTGATCTGGATTATGTGCCCAACAAAGCCAGACCAGCGGAAGTGTCATGTGCGCTGTCCAACTCATTGGGTTTCGGCGGGCACAATGCGGTTATTGTGGTTAAAAAGTTGGCTGAATAGAGGAGACAATGCCCAATCAAGATATAGCGGATTTGCAGCGCGGGATCAGAGTTAAATTTAAGAACCAAAAGTTTTTGGAAGAGGCGCTTACACATAAATCCCATGCCATGGAGCATGGAAAAAAATTTTTTAATGAACGCCTGGAATTCCTAGGTGACAGTATCCTGTCTACAGTGGTGGCGCACTATTTATTTAAGCGCTATCCCACCGAAGACGAAGGTTATTTGTCCAAATTAAAATCACAATTGGTGGCGGGATATGCTTTGGCCATCTGGGCCAGGGACATTGATTTGGGAAATTATCTTTTTTTAAGCGTGGGAGAAGAGGCCACAGGTGGAAGACAGCGTGAAAGTTTGTTGGCCAATGCTTTTGAAGCGCTTGTAGGTGCTATTTTTCTGGACGCAGGGTTCACAACTGCGCAGCGGTTTATTATCAGGCTCTTGTCCAAAAAAAAGCATTTTATCGAGAGCGATCACAAAAGCAAATTGCAGGAGCTTATCCAGAAACGGTACAAAACACCGCCGCATTATACAGTTGTTCATGAAACAGGGCCTGACCATGCCAAGATCTTTTTAATGGAAGTGCGTGTGCGGCATCGTTTGCTGGGACAAGGCGAAGGGCATTCCAAAAAAGAGGCTGAACAAGCTGCTGCTGCCAAAGCTTTGGAAAAAATCAGGGAGCACAGACTGACCAAAAAGATTGACCCGGGACGGCTCGCTGACCAAAAAACCATTAGTGTGAACAAAAAAAGAGAAAAAAAGTAAAAAATTGAGATTGGATATTCGAGATTAGAAATTGTTGATTCTTTTGTTGTAATTTCTAATTTCCAATTTCTAATTTCAAAATTTAATACAGATGGGAGGTATCACAGTGAATTATTTTTTAACGGAAGATCAAGAAGCCATCATTGAAACAGCGCGTGAAGTCGCTGAGAAAAAGATTAAACCAGTGCGGGAAAAGCACGATGCGGATGAATCTTTTCCCTGGGAAGTGGTGGATGAAATACGCAAAGCTGACTTATTCGGCGTGTATATCCATCCCAATTATGGCGGTCTTGGCGGAAATGGCCTGGAATTGGTGCTTGTGGTGGAAGAATTGTCAAAGGGATGCGGCGGCATCGCGCTTTGCCTGGCTGCCACTGCTTTGGGAACTTTTCCCATTATTTTGTTTGGCACACCTGACCAAAAAAAGAAATGGCTGCCTGACATTGCCAGCGGCAAACGTTTGGCGGCTTTTGCCATCACAGAGCCTGAAGCAGGTTCAGATGCCACGTCCATGGTCTGCAAGGCCACAAAAGACGGTGATCATTATATTCTCAACGGGGTTAAAAACTTTTGCAGCAACGGGGAAGTGGCTGAGATCTATTCAGTGTTTGCCACCACAGACCCCAAGCGCGGCGCTCGCGGCGTGTCCTGTTTTGTGGTCGAAAAAGGGACTAAAGGTTTTACTTTTGGCAAAAAAGAAACCAAAATGGGCATTCGTTCCAGCGCGACCTATGAACTTGTCTTTGACAACTGCCGGGTGCCGGCTTCCAATATGCTTGGAAAGGAAGGTCATGGATTGTTTGTGGCCCAGGCCACTTTTGATATATCACGCCCGGGCGTGGCAGCTCAAGCCTTGGGAATTGGGACAGGGGCATTGAATGAGACACTGAACTACGCAAAAGTCCGAAGACAATTCAATCAATCCATTCTGTCGTTTCAATCTTCACAACATACAGTGGCCAACATGGCCACACAACTGGAAGCAGCACGTGCGCTTTTATACAGCGTGACCCGGGCCATGGACAAAGATGTGATGGCTGCTGTGGAAAACTCTGAAAATTCAGGGAAAACCGTGTATGAAGAACTTAAAAAGGTGTCCTCGGGCCGCTGGACAAAATATTCAGCCATGTCCAAGCTTTTTTGCTCTGACACAGCGTTTAGTGTGGCCAATGACGCCATCCAGCTTTGCGGCGGCATCGGATATATGCGTGATTTCCCTGTTGAAAAATATTTGCGCGATGCCAAAATCACGCAAATATATGAAGGCACAAATCAAATTCAACGAAATGAAATCGGTATGATGATAACCAAGGAATTGGCATCCAAGTAAAATTTTGGATTTTAGATTTTCGATTTTTGATTGAACGATAAGAGCATATCGTTGGTCGTGAGCAGTTATAAAACAACTGTTTTCGTCATCCTGAGCGTCAGCGAAGGATCTTATGTTTTCTATGTCCGACGGAAGGTGGTTCTTTCCGCCGGATAACAGCGGACAGGCTGCCTGCGGCTCAGAATGACAATCAAGGGGGTTTCGTAGCACTCCCTCATGACGCATCATCCATGGCTCAGAATAT
>JANQER010000236.1 GCA_028278255.1 Elusimicrobiota bacterium
TGTAACACTATTAGCACTGGGACAGTAACATATAACATCAATCCCATTATAGAATTACCAGAAATAAATATTTTGTATGTCCCTATTAAAAGAAGAGCTGTGCAAATAATCAATACGTAACCATAATTTGTTCTGCTCCCAAAATTAATAACGTTTTTATTATTCATAGATTTAGCACCTCGCCATGTTTTTTATAAATTATCACATTAATCATTTTCTGGACTTGTCCACTCAAGCTTGAGAGCATTTATTTTCGCCAATAAATATCTGCTGGTGTTTTATAAGACAATGCTTCGTGCCGACGCTCCTCATTGTAAAATTTGAAATATATTTTTAATCCTTTGATCAATGATGGCACATCAATATATTCGTGAATATAAATGTTCTCATATTTGACAGATCGCCATAATCTTTCAACAAAGATGTTATCAAACACCCGTCCTCGGCCATCCATGCTGATGCGGATGTTTTCTTTTAGGAGGTGCCTTGTGAAATCATCACTTGTAAACTGTGACCCTTGATCAGAGTTGAATATTTCTGGCCTTCCTTGTCTTAAAGCTGATTCAAGAGCCTCTAAGCAAAATATTGTATCCATAGTGACTGATATGTTCCAGCTTATCACATATCGGCTATACCAGTCCAGTATGGCCACTAGAAATACAAAGCCTCTGGCAAGCCTGATATATGTAATGTCTGTTGCCCATACTTGGTTTGGCCTGTCAATTATCAGATTTCGCAGCAAATATGGATATATTTTGTGTCCTGCTCCTCCTATGCTTAATTTTGGTTTTGGGTATATGGCCTCCAGCCCCATTTTTCTCATCAAGCGCCTGACACGCTTGTGATTCACTTGCTCATGCATGTCTTGCTGAAGCCACTGCGTCATACGCGGAACACCATAAAACGGGGTCTTGGTGTATTGCTCATCAATTAGTCGCATTAACCGCAGATTTTCTTCATTTTCAGGAACTGTTTTGTAATAATAGCTTGACCGGGATAGGCCGATAAGATCACATTGTTTTTTGATGCTTAAAAGTTTGTCCAATGGATTTATCAGATCCCTTTTATTAAACACCTCGCAAGCCATGGTTTTTTTTGAGCCATTCCAGTTCAACCTTCATTCGGCCAATTTCTTCATAAAGACGAGACTTTAATACTTCTTCAGCCTTCATGCAGTCATTTCGTTTTTTGGAAAAGAAGCCTGGCAATCCCGCTAACACCTCCTTTTTCCATTGTATGATTTGTGTTGGGTGGATGCCACATTCAGATGCTATTTCATTGATTGTCCGCATGCCTCGGATGGCTTCCAGAGCTACCCGTGCCTTGACTTCACCAGTGTGTCTTTTTCTGTGCCCTCTTCCCATGATTTGTGCCTCCCTTTTGTGTGATTTTGGCACAGTTTTTCTATCTTATCAACCTGTCCAGTTTTTGGGGAGAGGTACAAAGAAATCCTTGTGTTTTTCCAATGAGAATAAGTTTTTGTACGAGATTGTCTGCTTCATGGCCAAGACTTTTGCCTGCGACTGCTTCTTTTTCAATCTGTTTTTCTCCTTCAGACCGCAGATCAGTGATATTTAATAGATGGCTATATTGATGAGGAGAGATAGCCTCTGTTTTTCCTCCATATCTGATTTTAAGATATAAGAGAAAGCACAAAAAGACACTAACAGTTGAGATTACCCCCCCTATTATCGCCGCTATCCATGAATGAGACATAACAGCCTTTAGTATAAAAACAACAAAAAGCCCGATAACAATCGGCGCAATAAACATAGAACTTTCTTCCAGTGTGTCTTTAACAAACTCATAGATCCCCTTAAAAAAATCAGCTTTAGATTCAGTCTCTTCTGTTTTATATAAATAAATTAAAAATGATGTTAATATAGCTCCAGCGACCCCCAATGCACAGAAAAAAGCATTCCATGTGCTGACATGTAACAGCTTTTTAAATAAAAGATAAGAAAGGCTGCCTGCAACCAATAGAATTAATGAAGAAAGAACAAGAAAACCTTCGTCAGATGTAAAAAAATCTACTATGTTTTCACATGAGTCTTCAATGTCTCCCTTTAAGTCGTCTATAAAATCTGATCTTTTCATAATCAGTAAAAACAGAAAAAGTGTCAGAAAAATAGAAAATCCCCATAAAAAATCCATCCACCACTGAAAATGAGAGAAAAGTGCCATGCCGGCCCATACGATACCAAAGAAAATAAAACTGCATTTCCAAAAGTGGTCTTGCAGCCAATCTACTCTGTCATCAAACCAGTCTCTTATGTCTTCATACAAATCAGTTAAAAAATCCAGCATTTTCCATTCCTATTGAGGTTTAGTCTATGAAACTTTTAGCCTTTAATAAAACTGTGGTTTAGCGTTTTTTCTGTAATTGCCCGATTCATCGGGCGCTTTTCCGTCGGAGACACATCCCCCGATTTTTAAAGGCGCCTGATCAATCAGTCCATTACCTGTCGACGGAAGGTCGAAAAAACGCTGAACCACAAAAAAATGATTTTAAGGACTTCATTGCCTAACAGCTTTTTAAAAAAAAGATAAAAAAGGCTGCATGCAACCAATAGAATTAATAATGCGTGTTAACCCATTACTTTTTTCAACAAATCATGAAAAGGTTTGTCCGGACGTTTGGATTGGAATTGTTCGACCCATTCTTGAATATAGTCTCTGTCCAATGTTTCCCCCTGTCGAAGAACAATGTTTTTTAT
>JANQER010000314.1 GCA_028278255.1 Elusimicrobiota bacterium
AGGCCAAAAAACAAGGAAAAAACAGGGTCTGTGTTTATCGGCTTGAATATTTTGACAGATGAAAGAAAGGGAGGTATGCCTATGTCTGGATCAAAAAAATCAAAAATGAAGGTTGCCGGGCGGTATTTGGATTTGCATGTGCCGCCTGTCAGGCACATGGCTCCTTTGTTGTCCAGGGCCAAGTACCGCGGTCTTTTTTCTCCCATGCCTGACGTGCCAGGAGCCAGCAGGCTCTTTAAAAAGCCGTTTCAGCCGGCTGAAAAGACAGGAGAATTCTTGAGAAAAACATTTTATTAGTGTGCCTGCTTAAAATGGTAAAATAATAGTTAATTGAGGGGTCGCGGAGTTTTTGTAATTGACCTCCGTCTAAAGCCGGATATGGCTAGATTTATCGGGCTCTTCAGATCTAAAACCCGTCTAAGATACGCCCCATGAATGGGGCAATTACAAAATAGCCGGAAAAGAACCCATAAAACTTCACGACCCGTCAGTCAATTGGGGGGCTTGTTAAAAATAAAAGCGGGGGCTATATGTCTTATACGGTTTTAATTGTGGATGATGATAAGGAGTTCCGCGAGGAATTCAGCGAAAGTCTTGATGATTATAATGTGTTGCAGTCTGCCGGCGGCGCTGAGGCTTTGTCCATTCTCAAAAAAGCCAATGATGTGGATGTCGTTATCTTGGATTATCTCATGCCCGGCATGCGCGGAACAGAGGTCCTGAAAGAAATCCGTCAATTCAATCCTTCCATTGGTGTGATTGTGCTCACCGGGCACAGTTCAAAAGACACAGCCATTGAATTTTTGAAAAACCGGGCTGATGATTATTTGGAAAAACCATGCCGGATGGAAAAAGCCAGAGAAGTCATTGCCAGGGTATTGGCGGAAAAGGGCGTGAAAGGCATGTCTGATGACGGCAGTACAGCGGGAAAAGTGGAGCGCGCCAAAGATTACATCCGCCGGAATTGGGACAAACCCGTGCGCTTAAAGGACGTGGCGTCGGATGTGTTTTTGAGCCCCAAATATTTCAGCCGCGTTTTTAAAGAAAAAGCCAAAACAGATTTGAGAAAATTCAGGACACATGTCAAAATGGAAAAAGCCGGGGAATTGCTGATAAAAACCCGGCTCAATATCAATGAAATTGCACATAAACTGGGCTATGAAAACACGGAAACTTTTGTGCGCGTGTTCAAGAAAAAAACCAGGGTGACGCCGTCAGATTACCGGCATAAGAAAAAAAGCAAAATCAGACATTGAAGAATTTCTTTATGGAAAATCAATTGGATGGCATGGACATCACAAATCTCCGAAAGACCGCTGATGCCTTGGAGAGAGAAAAAAACAATCTCAGGCGTATTCTGGAAGCCATCCCGGAAGGCGTTTGCATCATAGATGCCAATGGCCGCATAGAATATGCCAACCCGGCCATCCAGAATGAATTCGGTCCTTATGACGGACGCAAATGCTATGACTATTTGAGAAGAAAATGCGGTTCTTGTGCATGGTGTCAAACGGCTGACACACAGGAGGGGGTAAAAATGATGCGTACGGAATTCACGCCGCCGGACACGGAAAAAACATATGATATTATTGATATTCCTTTTCAAAAAGATGACGGGAGCATGTCCAAACTCAAATTGATCAGGGACGTGACCGAACAAATCAAAGCGCATGACATATTGAAAAAAGACAAAGAAGCCGTGGAGCAGCTGGCCAGAGAAAAAACAGAGGAATTGTCTCAAGTGAAAAGTGCCCTGGATGAAGCCAAACGGCTTTCAGACATCGGCACATTGGCTGCCACTGTCTCGCATGAGTTGCGAAATCCATTGGGCGTCATCCGCGCCGCTGTTTACAACATCAACCGCAAAAACACAAACCCGGCCTTGGAAAAGAATCTATTTAATATAGAAAAAAAGATTCAGGAAAGCGAACAAATTATTAATAATCTGCTGTTTTACACGCGCATTAAAAAGCCGAATTTTGAAAAAATAAATCTGTTCGATCTTTTGGAAGAGTGTTTTGACAGCGCCAAAAAACGGTTCTCAGGAAAAATAGAAGCGGATGTCTCTTTGAACATTCACTCTTTACATGACTTTATTTTATCAGCTGATCCGTTCCAACTAAGAGAAGTCTTTAATAACATCATTAACAATGCTTTTCAGTCACTGGAAACCGGTCGAGGAAGAATTGATGCGTTCGGCGAAGTTGATTCCGAAACCAATATGGTCCGGGTGCATATCAGCGACTCAGGCGTTGGGATTGGTCCGGAGGATCTGAAAAAAGTGTTTGATCCTTTTTTCACCAACAAATCCAAGGGAACAGGTTTGGGATTGACCATATGCCGGGATCTGATCGGCATGCACAATGGTTCGGTTGAAATCAAAAGCGCAAAAGGACAAGGCACGACTGTCAGTGTGATTTTACCCTATGAAAAAAATACTGATCATTGACGATGATGAAGAATTTTGTGAAGAAACCGCTGAGATTCTTGCCGGTGAGGGATATCAGGTGGAGACTTTTTCTGACAGTCTCAAAGGCCTTCAATCCGCCAAAAAGGACGATTACGATATTTTGCTGTTGGATCTCAAAATGCCCAAAATCAGCGGATATGATATTTTGCAGGATCTCAGGAACCATGGTGTGACCCGCCCGGTGTTTGTTTTGTCCGGAAATCCGCTCAAAGAATTGGGAGACCAGGACAATGCCTCTGAGGCATTTCGAAACCAAATCCTCACTCATGCGCAGGGGATCATCAACAAACCATTTGACATCACAGAACTCCTGACCCGCCTCAAGGCCATTCTGGGAATGTCAAAAACCTTATCTGGATAATAACCAAATTCCAAGAAACAATAACCAAAT
>JANQER010000457.1 GCA_028278255.1 Elusimicrobiota bacterium
ATGTGTTGGAGCGGCCGCCTTACAATTTTATTATTCACAATTCTCCTATGCGCTTTGACGGGCTTTTATATTACCATTGGCATATTGAACTAATGCCCAAACTGGTACGCACAGCCGGTTTTGAATGGGGAACAGGTTTTTACATCAACCCCACCCAGCCTGAACTGGCCGCTCAGTATTTGCGTGAAGCGTGAAACGCTTCACGAATAACGCTTCACGATTTTTAAACGAGATACGCTTCACGAAGAACTTTTCACGAGTTTATTATGAAGATACTTTTGGCTGCAAGTGAAGCTGTTCCTTTTTGCAAAACAGGCGGTTTGGCCGATGTGGTGGGTGCGCTTGTTCAAGATCTCAAAAATAAAAAACAGGATGTGCGTCTTGTTCTTCCAAAATACAGGGTGGTGGACACCGACGCATTCGGTCTGAAGCCTCTTTCTTTTGCTTTGACCCTGCCTTTGGGGGATTCTTTTGAAACAGTGACTGTGTGGGAAGGAAAATGGGGACGAGGCATCCCTGTGTACTTGATTGATGCCCCCAAATATTTTGATCGTGAAGGCTTGTATCAAGACAATCATGGCGCTGGTTATACGGACAATGATGACCGTTATGTGCTTTTCTCAAGGGCTGTTCTTGAACTGGCCAAAGCCATTGATTTTAGACCTGACATCATTCATTGCCATGACTGGCAGACAGGGCTTATTCCCGCTTATCTGTCCACCATTTACAAATATGACGGTTTTTTTATCCCCACATCATCTGTTTTCAGCGTTCACAATATAGCCTGCCAAGGCATTTTCCCTAAAAACACACTCTTCACCGCTGGCTTTTCCTGGGCGGATTTTACTTCTGATCGACTTGAATTTTTTGATCAAATGAATTTCTTAAAGGCTGGAATTGTTTTTTCTCATATGGTGAGCACTGTCAGTCCGTCGTATGCAGACGAGGTCAAAAGTGACAGGGAATTTGGAAGGGGGATGGAGGGGCTGCTGAGAAGCCGCGCCCATGACTTTTTCGGCATATTGAACGGATTGGATATCAAGTATTGGAATCCGGCCACAGACCCTTATATTCACAAACAATTCTCACTCAAAAATCTCGCTGCCCGCGCACGATGCAAAAGCCATTTGCAAAAGGCTTGCGGCTTACCGCCAGAATCAAAATCCCCTTTGTTGGGAATGGTGTCCCGTCTGGATCCTCAAAAAGGAATTGACATTATTTTACATGTCATAGAAAAATTCATTGTGGGGGGCTGCCAGGCTGTTTTTCTGGGGCACGGGAATCATGAATACGTGTCTGCTTTTAAGGCATTGCAAAAAAAATACATGCATCAAATTTCTTTCTCTGCAGGATTTAACGAACCTTTGGCGCATCAGATTTATGCCGGGGCTGATATTTTCTTAATGCCGTCTAAGTTTGAACCGTGTGGCTTAAGCCAAATGATTGCCATGCGGTATGGTGCTGTGCCTGTGGTCACGCCTGTGGGCGGGTTAAAGGACACTGTTTTGCCGTTCACCTCAAGCAAGCCCATTGGACTGGGATTTGTTTCCCGCGAGGTGAATGCCACTTCCTATGTCCGTGCGCTGGATGAAGCTGTTCACGTTTATACCACAGACCCTGTCACATGGAAGCGGCTTATGAAACGCTGTCTGTCTTGTCCTTTTCAGTGGGCCAA
>JANQER010000355.1 GCA_028278255.1 Elusimicrobiota bacterium
AACACGGATTAACACTGTAAATCATTATCATAAATATTATAAATGAAAAAATTTTGTTCTTACCGTGTTTATCCGTGTTCATCCGTGGTTCCCTAAGCAGTTACGGTTTTTCTATATGGACGTTTTTCGGAGGAGTTTTTTGAAACGATTATTAATGTCTGAGCTTTTGATTGTTTTCAAACGTTCCAAAGAAAACTTCTCCACATTAAAACTCGCCAAAACAGTGCCGTAATACAGGGCTTTGCGCACCAGCGTGTCATTCAATTTGTTGTTGTTTTTATTGAGATACCCGATAAAACCGCCGGCAAATGTGTCGCCGGCGCCTGTGGGATCAAACACCTCTTCCAAAGGAAAAGCCGGCACGCAAAAGACATCTTTGGGAGAAAACAACAAAACCCCATGCTCTCCTTTTTTGATCACCACGTATTTGGGGCCCCAAGACCTGATCCGCCGGCCCGCCTGGATCAAATTGGAACAATCAGACAGCTGGCGCGCTTCTCCGTCATTGATCACCAAAACATCAATCTGCCGGCATAGTTCCTTCACGCGCGGTTTTTTAATGGAAATCCACAAATTCATTGTGTCAGCGGCCACCAGCTTTGGCCGCTTCATTTGCCGCAAGACCCCCAGCTGCAAATCCGGATCAATATTGGCCAAAAACACACAATCAGCTGATTTGTATTTTTCAGGCAGGGACGGCGCAAATGTCTCAAACACGTTCAAATGTGTTCCCAATGTTTTGGCCTCATTGAGGCTGCCTTCATAAGACCCGGCCCAGCGAAAAGTCTGCCCGGGCACAACCTGCAACCCGGACAAATCAATTTTCTTTTTTTTCAACAAATCAAGATGCTTTTGCGGAAAATCTTCACCCACAACACCTACGAGCTTCACATCCGTAAAAAAGCCGGCGGCATAAGAAAAATAAGTCGCAGACCCCCCCAATGACTCATCCCTTTTCCCAAACGGCGTTTCCACTGAATCCAAAGCCACTGAACCAACAACAACAACACTCATAATAACACCTCCTTAAGCCCGGATAAACCGGAAATAACCAAATTCCAAGGAACAATAACCAAATAATAACCAATAACCAAGTTCCAAAAAACAAGACACAAAAGCTTGTCGCACAATCCCTGTTTTTCACTCCACCTCATTTTTTATTTTAATCTATGTATCCTGGTCATTGGAATTTGTTTGTATCTTGTATCTTGGGATTTGGTTATTTCCGGTTTAGCCGGACGCGGTCACGATTTCTTTTCCGGACATTTTGACGGTGCTCTTTGTAAGTCACGGCAAACCGATGCCCCCCTTCTAAGTCCGCCACAAAATACAGATAATCCACATTGGCCGGGGCCAAAGCCGCGGACAGAGCAGTACGCCCGGGATTGCAAATAGGACCGGGCGGCAGGCCGCGCCTGCGATAAGTGTTGTAAGGGCTTTTCACTTCCAGATCCCTGTACAAAATCCGCTTTTTCCAATACCCCAAACTGAATTGCACCGTGGGGTCAGACTCCAGGCGCATCCGTTTGTTTAAACGGTTGTGATACACAGCAGACACAAAAGTTCTTTCACCGCCCTTAAAGGTTTCTCTCTCAATCAGAGAAGCCATGGCCACGGCCTGCGCCACAGTCCATTGGCGGCTGTTTGACAAAACCAGCTTGTCATCCCATAAAGAGCCGGTTGATCCCGTAGTCGCCATCACCACTGTTCCGGATGTCTTGGCCACTTCCAAAACCTCGTTCCAAACTGACGAAAACCTGGCCATCATCACATCCCGTACCTTCTCAGCAGGCGTGTTCAAATCAAAATAATAGGTTTCCGGAAAAAGAAAGCCTTCCGCAGATACATCAGCCACTGTCTTTTTAAAATCAGCCGCAGAGCAGACTTTTTGGCTCTCCAATCTGTCAGCTATTTGCCATGAGGCAAACCCCTCAGGCACTGTGACACGCATGGTTAAAGTTTTTCCGCTGATCAGATCACTTAAAATATCAAGGGAAGACTGTGCCGCGCGAATCCGGTAAACACCTGCTTGGATTTTTTTGGCGCCTCTTGTCAAAAACATCATTGATCTGAACCACAGCACAGACCGGATATGCCCCTTATGCTTTAAGTCGCGCACCACAAAAGATGCCGGCGTGCCTGAGGGGATCGATAACACGCCATCCACAGACCCTGGAGGCGCTGAATTCAAAAACAAGCCCAAGCCTGAGAACAAAACAAGACCGGCCAAAGCAAAAACACTTATCAATCTGTGCACAATATTTTTTTGACTGTCCGGGATCCACATTATACATTATCTCCAAAAAAATAATTCCTTTGCGCAATTTCTTTTAGTTTTCCGCTGACAAAAACACGGGTGTAATCTCTTTTTGGCAAAGGCACATTCTCCAGCAGCTTCTCTAACGGGTAAAAAGATTTTCCCTTTTTCACATAAGCAGATAAATCACTATTAATAAAACCAAAATGCTTGTTTTCAAAATATTGATCTATTTCCTTAATCCCATAAGAGGCAAACGGTCCGGCCAACCGATAAAAAGTAAAAAAATCAAATGAATTTACGCGCCACTGAAGCTTCACAGAAAACAAACAAATCCCTAAGGCTGTCATTCCGGCCGCAA
>JANQER010000364.1 GCA_028278255.1 Elusimicrobiota bacterium
AACATGGCTGCACAGCAGCCACATTCCGAGCCCTACGGGAAAATTTTCATTTGCACTTTTTTGCACATCAATCATTGACGATAATATTGTGCAACTGAAAATTTTGGGTTAGATATCAAAATCCTCCTTTTTCTTGGTTTGTGATCACACATGCACGCCCTGTTTCCATTTAATGCTGCATCCTATACTGGGTTTCTGATGCGGATTCACTCTTTGATCAAAAAGAACAGCATGAAGCGCCTGCCTCAGGTCAGCGCCTGTTAGAGGCTTCTCATTGCCGGGACGACTGTCGTCCAGCTGGCCCCGATAGATCAGCCGGCGGTTTTGATCAAATATAAAAAAATCAGGCGTGCAAGCAGCCCGAAAAGCCTGGGCTGTCTCCTGGGATTCGTCATAACAATAAGGAAATGAGAATTTCAGTTCTTCCCCCATTTTTTTGAGATTCTCAGGCGCATCCTCCGGATAGTTCTGCGCATCATTGGCGCTGACGGCCACAATTCCCACGTCTTTGTTTTTATAGTCTTTGGCCAGCCGCGCCAGCTCAGGCCGGATGTGTTTTACGTACGGGCAGTGAACGCAAATAAACATCACAAGCAATGCTTTTTTATGTACAAAAGTTTTAGGTGAGATCATTTCTCCTGACATGGCATCTGGCAGCCTAAAATCAGGGATTTTTGTTCCCAGAGGCAGCATGGTGGATTGAATAAGCGCCATATTTGTCTCCTCCTTATTTTGTTCTATGACTTCTCTTTTATTTTTTTAGACAACTTGTACACACATGACTCGAAGCTGCTGCTGGTTTTGACAGGCAGGTTTTCCATGTTTTTGCACATGAATAATTCTGTCCAATCAAATATCCAATGATTCCGCCTGTTAAAAAAATCAATAACATAATCAAACCCATCCAGCAGCCACATGTTCCTTTGCTGAACGGCTTACAAGTTTCTTCTTTTTTGTCATTATCCATGATTTTCCTCCTCTCTCATCATATGCCTCATACAGCCTATGAAGCGGGAGCTGACTTTTTGAGATATTCTCCTCACTTATACTTTATATAAACCGCAGATCTCTTTAAATAACAGACTTCCCTTTCTTTTTGATTTTATTCCACTTTGGAATCAGCGTAAGTATGGCATAAAAAACAGAGGGGGAGGAACGGCTTATAACAGTGGGGACAGAGGACACTGGTTTTCATTCATGTTATCTTCTTTTTTTGATGAGGTTGAATTTTCTGAGGGCTTGGTCCCACAATTTTGTGCTTTCAAAACTGTATTGAACTTTGATGTTAGGATATTCTTTGAGAATGCGAGCGCATTTGGTGCAGGGCACCAGCTCAGAATAAACGTATTTGACTCGTGAGAGAAAAAGATCAGGGTTGTCAGGATAAAGGCGCTTGCCCAGCTGCCGCATTGTTTTGTCCATGAGAAATTCCGTATGGCCGGAGCGTTTCAGAGAAATGTTCCGGCTTCGCAATGTCATTTTGGTCAGTTTTCCATGAACCCCTTTATACACAACCACCAACACATTGCTTTTGTATACCCGTGGTTTTTGTCGATTCAGTTTTCCTTGTGCGGCTCTTTTGTTAATGACTTGGTTGAGATTTTTGCGAAAATCAATAGCCAATTCACTCATGCCTTTTCCATATTCCACTTTTTTGGCGAACTCCTTTTGTGTTTTTTTATAAATCTTTTTCCATCTGTTCCCCACAAGAGACGATTGATGTATGTTTTGATTATTTGAAAAACGTTCCCTGATCTTTTTGATGACATTCATGCGTGATTTGGCTTTTTGCCACATGGATTTGAGCGCGGTTTTATTGAGCGTGTTTTTGATCCCACTGATTTTTTCGATGCCATTTGCCAACCGGACCGATTGTTTTTTGAGTAGTTCACGGCCCAAACGGGTGAGTGTCCATTCGCGCGGCCGGATATTGATTTTGCTTTTTACTTTTTCCAGGGAAGAACGGGCCGCTTTGACAATGGGTTTGAAGTTCTTTGGCACGCGAAATGGATTTAAGGTTTTGAGACGGGTCAGGAGCCCTGCGCCCTTGGGCAGTCGCGTGATAAAACTTTTGGCGCCTTTGATCGGACCGGCCACCGTGACCAGCAAAAGGCCTGAATCCAGAGACGCTGAGACCCAGTCTTTTTTCCATGGTTTTACTGTGAATAGTTCTTTGCTTTGTTCCCACATGCCTTTGGCCATATCCATAAGGTTCTGGGACATGAACATCAAATCCCAGCCGCCGGCTTTCTTATACTCTGCCATGGGACGGTCCAGCGCCAGAAGCGAACCAGGCGCATTCAATGCGCCGCCAACTGTCAGGGCCATAATGGTTCCCACGCGGTCCATGGCATTGGGCATGGTTTTTGGGTTGCGGCTGACAGAAGCCAATTCACTTTGAATATGTTTATGGACTTGCAGATAGTAATCCGATCCGTCCCGTTCCTGATCAAAAAATTTGGCTATTTTTTTCAGGCCGAGAAATCTGAAAGGCGCTCCCAATATGTCCGCAGACAACCGATTGGCTGTGTGCACCACTGTTTTGACGCCGGAGGAAAGGGCCAAACGCGCGTCATTTTTGAGCCAGGGATTTCCCATCTGACGTTCAATATGTTCGTTCATCTGAACCAAACCACTGTCTTTGAGCGCGGCATAATCAAACCCGCGGTCTCCGCGATAATAAATACGTTTGTATTTGTTCCCCAGTTTGGGATTTGAAGGACGCTTCACAACCACATACCTTAACTTATTGAGGGTGATGTCTTGATCGAGTTTATGTTTATAGACAGACCCATTGTTGCTCCAGATCGTCAGCACCTGCGTGTCAGTGTTCAATTTCCAGGACAGTTTGGAATTGCCATGATCCAAAATGTGATTGTCAAAACTTTTCTGCTTTTTATTGGGAAAGATTCGAATCGCCACATTATAAGTTTGACCTTTGTTGGTTGTTCTTTTTTGAAATATTTTTATCACCCCGTGGTCCTGGCGGCTTTGATTGTCAATGACTCCCCAAGACCCGTCCGGCATCAATAAGCCCCCTCCTTTGGCAAACACGAACTTGTCAGCAGCTTCCCCTTGATGAAGAACAGTGTCTCCTAATTTTAAACCAATGTCCGGCGCAATTTTGAACTGTGCCCCTTCGTCAAACACCTGCAGTCTGTCCCAATACAGGCTCACCTTGCCTTTAATAAAAGCAATGCCGTCTTTAAAATCCATAACAGTGAAATCACTTGAAGAAGGCCCTTTCTTGATGTTTTGGGGAGGCGGTGCACGGGACGCATCCGGCTGTCCATCGTTCGGCAATTTCACAGCCAATTCACAATCTTCAAAAATTCCCCTCACAGCATAGACCCTGTCTTTTTTCACATGATACAACACCCGGCCTTTTCCTTTATCAAATTCAGAAGAGAAAAATGAATCTTTGTTGACGGGCAGGCCGGGAGCGTCCAGCACAGCCAAACCTTTGTCCCGATGAATCTGACCGGTGACCTGCAAATCATTGATATGGATTTCTTTGCCGCCCTGAAGGCTTATCTTGTCAACCTGTGCTGTAAAAGAATTGTCTTTCATTTCTGTGATGCGGTAATGGCCGTTCGCGGCACGGTAAAACCGGCCCTCTTCATTGGAAAAAATACTGCCAGTCAGAAGCAAAGGAACACCTGATTCGCCAAAATACACCCGGCCTGTTTCCACAGTGAAACCGTGAAATCTTGTGGTGTCTGTCACAAACAGGCCGGAGCCTTCTCCGAATTGCGGCACAGCTGAATGCACTGTCATTTTTCCTTTGTTATTCATAGACACGCCCATGGACAGCCCCACAATCCCCTCTGTAAAAACATATTGATTCCCTTGCTGATGAACCTTGGCTCTTGTGATCAGCGTGGGAGACGGCATTTCTGATCCTGACAAGGACGAGGTCTCCTGAGGTTTCTTGGGTATTTGAACACGAAATTCTTTGTTTTTGTCAACCAGCGTATAGCCTGAGAACTGATAGCCATTGTTGTGCATATCCGCCTGTACATTCTGTATGAGCACTTCTTTTTCCTGTCCATTGATTGTCATCCGTATCTTTATCGGCTGAGACAAACGGCCTTTGTCATTGATTGCGATTGTGGTGTCCCGGCCGTCAATGGTTATTTTTCCTGTCTGATTGGGATTCAACAGCATGCGTCCGTCATCATCCATGGTCAGGATGAGCCCTGTGTTCAGATCCAGTATTTCCGTTCCAACAGTCAGAGTGGTTGTGTCATAAGCCGCCTCATAAACAGTGCCTTTTCCGTCGCCTATCATGCCGACATCCAATGTTTTGTCCCCTAAAATTCGATAAGTTTCAAATTCCTTTTTGACTTGTATGCCGCGTCCCTTTAAATTGTATTTTTGGCCATCCCACACAAATTCACCCTGCCGCCATTTAGCGCCGTTGATGTCAACAGGCTCAAAACCCGGGCCTTGCGACACAATGATGCGGTCAGGTTGTTTTTTTATTTTTGGCTGGTTTTTGGGCATGTTTTTTATGACAATAGGTTGTTGATCTGATTGAAGGACAGGCTGGGTCTCCAAACCACCCACCACCTGATAATCACGCCCTATGGATAAATGAAAAGCTGTTTGCAGTGAGCCTGCGGCTTTGTTCATCAAAGGCCCTAAAGGCAACAGCGGGATTTGATAATTCTCAAATCGAGGCGCCAGCTGTTCAAACAAGGATTTTTCAGAGCCAGGGGATAAAATGTCCAGAGCTTTTTTGGCGCCTTCTGCGGCTTTTTTTGCGATTTTATTCAATAATTGCTTAATATTTTTTCTCAACGCAACTGGACGGACTTGGGTTTTGAGTGTGTCAGAGGCTTTTTCAATCACCCGGGTGTCCACTAAAATATTTTGATATCCTTTAATCGGTTTCTGGTCAACACCAAGAATGGTCACAGATGCTTTGCTGCCTTGAACAACAGCAAACAAATAGTGGCCATCTTTTAAATTTTTGATTTTTGATTTTTGATTTTTAATTGAAATGTCAGAACTTTCATTTATGACTGTCTGTGAGAAAGAACTGTCAGCGGCAGACATGAAGATTTCCGGTCCAGTGGGGGTGACTTGACCGTTTGTGTCCATGAGAAAGCGGCCTTCAAACACACTATGGCCATTGGCATCTTCTCCTATGCGTAAGACTTGCATGCCAACAGCATTGGCCCCATCAGCGATTTCAGACGGCAATTCAAAAAATATCTGGTTGTTTTCGGCGTCTATTTTAAACCCTTGTGCGGACAGTGCTTTGAGTTTTTCAGCCATGATTTTGCTTTGCATGGCCGCGAGTTTGGCAGTGAGGGCTGCCGGGTCTTTATTGTCCAACACGGGCAATGATCCCAGCAATTGGGTTTGCTCATCCTGACTCAATGATTCAAAAGGAACCACTGACACGCCGCCCATGTCAGTTCCTTGCGGAACAGCCTCTCCAAACACCACCATCCTGGGCTGTGCATCAGGCCCTTTTGAGTCCAACACATACTCAAGCTGACCTGATTTTTGATTCATGGAAATTTCACGGACAGAATCTCCCACTTGTTCTTGATAAACAACGCGGGACACATGGCCGGCGCCAATGGCTTCAAGAAACGCCTGGCCAGGCGCAGACAATCCTTTGGTGCCTTCCATGACTTGTATGACAAACACCCCTGCTTTTTCAGCGCTGTATTTGCCGTCTTCCCCTTTGACAAATATTTTTCCTTTGGCCACCACACCGGATTCCCATGTCTCGCCTTTGCCAGGCGCATAATCATAAGTCAAAAGCCGCATGGTCCCGTCAGACTGACGGTGCTCACTGGCCAAAACCAAAGCATTCCCGCTTTGATCACTATCCATCCACACCCGCCTGGTCACACGGCCTTCCGCATCTGTTTCTTCATACAGGGCATCTGCCTGCTTGAGTTTTTCCAAGGCCTCGGCATTTTGAACCTGGCTTTGCACTTTGGCCATGGTTTGAGCAAATTCTTCTGACCCTTTGGCGGCATAGAGAAATGTGCCTGTCTGCGCAAAAGCGCCCTTGATGTGCCTGAATATTTTGCCTTTGGCAGTGAGTAATTTGCCGTCTTTGCCAAAAGAAAATTTGAATGTTCTCAGTTCTTTTTGTCCGCTTTTTCCAATGAAACCAGCTGCCACCAAAGTGTCGCCGTCAAAGAAAAGTGCCATGGCCTTGTCATTGACAAACGCGCCAGTGACCCAGTCAGACTGAATGCCTTGTTGCGACAAAAGATTTTGAAAATCTTGAACCGTGTCATTGCCGAGCACATCCAGTATCTCGCCATTCATGACAATGCCCAAAGACGCCATGAGGCTTTGTATGTTTTCCTGAGAAAGAACAGCTTCTCCCTGATTCGTGATTTTAATCACATCATTTGTTCCCGTGTGTGCGGTTTGAAGGGGTTGATTGGTCATATCTGACGGCAATGAATGGGTATTGTTGTTTTCCCCGGGCAGTGTGTCTAAAATATTTTGAACTGTTTTGCCCTGCTGGGGGAGGCGCTCCGCCGCAGTCAAAAGATTGATCCGGCCAAAGCCAGCCAAAGAGTCCATCATCACTGTTTGAAAAGCCATCACAGATCTGTGCGCATTCATAAAATCTTTTTGCTGTTCTTGGATCTGTTCTTTGATTTGGTCATCAGACAATTCCTGAATACCGGCTTTTTTGACCAGTGTGTACGTTCTCAATTGAAAGGCTTTGCTGATGCTGTTCATAATACCCTGCTGAAATGCATTGGAAAACACATTGGTCATCAAATGACTGTTTTGAAGTCCTTTGGACACTTGCCCCGCACGATGACCAGCCCGTATTTGCCGGCCCAAAGAATTGCTGAGCAAACCCACTGCCACTTGCACAAATGCAGCGCCCAATGCCTGGGCTGTAAAATCATTGGTACTGCTCATCATCACCTGCGCCACCACCAAAGCCGCCAATGCCGCCACAAAAGCTTTGCCAAAATCCGCCCATTTGACGTCAAAGATATTCCCGCGTGATTTGTCCCCAGACTCCTGGCCTTGGTTCAAGGCGCCTGTCACAGCAGAGGTCATAGCAATCAGCAAAAGTTGTCCGGCTTTTTTAACGCCTTTGACAGCAGCTGCGCCAGTGTTAATGGCTGAAATGAGGAGCAGCTTAAACACAGGCGTTTTCAGCAGTTTGGCTGCGCCTGAAAGACCTTTCAAAAATGCGGCACCTGCAGCAGCCCACAGATCTCTTCCTTTTTCCCCTTGCACAGCGGCAATGGCCACTGACACTGCTGTGTTTAAAACAGCTTGTCCAATCCAGGAAGATGTGAGCTCTTCTATGCCAAAAGACAAAGCTTGCGTGGCATAAGACACCACCATATCCAAGGCAGCCTGCCCCAAAGCCTGCAGAAAATCCGCGCCAAAAGCCACAGCCTGCACAACATTCAAGACCATATTGATCATAGGCGCCAAATAAGGCGCAATATAGGAAATGGCAATCTTAAGCGCGCTGATCACAAAATTGAATATTTTTCCAAACAAGGTAGCGCCCACGCCGTCATTTTTGGTCACTGTGGTGCTGGATGTGGAAGCTGATTCCGTGGCTTTGGTGTCCACATTGCCATAAGCATCATATTGATACACTGTGTCTGTCACAGTGTCAGCTTCGCGCGTGTTCACATTGATGGAACGCAGTGAATTGTATTGATTCTGTATGCTGCCGGCCAATCCCAGACCATTGCCCCAATTGACCAGCCAGTTTCGTCCCACATGCCCATGGTTGGCTGGATAAGATTGATCTTTGTACCGGCTCACCACTGAATGCGCATTTTGATGCGCCATGCCTCTGGTGCCGTCCGGGTTGTATGTGATGTTGGTGGTGGTTTCATGACCGCGCGAATAATTGCCGTCATCACGCGCAAAAGAAGATTGCGTGGATTTGGGCCGGCCGAATCCATCAAAACTTGTGACATTGGTGTAAGAAAATGTGCCAAGCAAACCTTCCTGATCAGGCACGCTTTTTTCTTCCCAGCCTGTGGTGGCCCCGCAAAATGTGTTGCGTTTCAAATACACATAATCATATTCCACATATTGTCCGCTAAAAGACCAATAAGATTTTTCCCGGCCTGTACCGTCATAAGTGATGTTTGTTTGTATATATCCCTGATTAATGGTTGTGTTGAACAAGGGATGCGATCCATTGCCTACTGCGCGCACAGACCGGGTGATCACACGGTCTGTGTTGCCTTTGAATTTTTTGTGCGTTTTCACTGACACATTTTGTCCGTGCTTCCATTCACTGTCCAACCCGGGTATTTCCCCGCCACCCACCATGGTCCAAGAGCGTGATTCATCCGTCACATGAACGCGTTCCAATGAATCATACCGGCAGTCTTTGGTTTCAATGGTGATGCGGCAGTCTTTTCCAAAACTGTCAAAAACCTGCTTCAAAATCCCGCGCACCACCTGGTCCAAATTGCCCCCGCCTGAACCGGACAGAACATAGCGCAGCACACTCCCCAAATTGGCATTGTTTAAATTGATCCCGCCTGAAGAAATGCCCAAATGGGATTGAAACACCTGCTGAAATATGTCTTTTAAATTTTGGCCGTTGGGACTCTCAAACACAGCCGCGCGCAGCAAAGAGAGCAAAGGCGTGGAGGACACAAAATTGCCATACATGTCTTGTGGATTGGTGTTTTTGATATGGGCAATGGACATGTCCAGCAAATGGCCGTTATAATTCATCCGGTTGATGATTGTGTGCGCCAGGTTTTTGGCATGCTCTTCTGACATGCCGGTGTTTTTGGCCCAAAACGCTTCAGATAAAAGACGGGCAAACACCTCCCGAAGAGTGAGTTCCTGGATTTTGTCCCCAAACTGGTCCACATCATTGGACATAATCTGGGACAAGCGCACATACGCCATAGGCACATCATCCCCATTGGCTGGGTTCTCGCCTTTATAAGCAAACCATTCTTGTCCCAAAAGAACATACAGCAGATTGTGCAGATCCAGGTTCAGCACAGACACCTGCGCCCCCTGGAAATCAGTGATCTTGATATCACGGAACTTGGACCTGAGCGCACTGAGCGCCAATTGCTGGTGATATGCACTGAGATTTGTTTTGCTTAAAGCGCTTTTCAAAATATTATTGAGCAGCGCAAAAAGGTCCAAGTCATGAATCTTTTTCCCTGTGTTGTCTTTATACGAATTTGAAAAAGCATTGAACAAATCCGCCAAATTCAGATTCACCAAAGCTCTTCCCCAAGAATCTTTGTATCCATTGTAAGACATAGGCCCAATATCAGAAATGTCCGCAGGCGGCACACCCATTACCCGTTCCTGCTCATCCAGAAAACGCTTGGCTTGTCCGATATTGTTATAAATTGTCCATTTTCTCACAGTGCGGTAAAAAACCGCGGGCGAGGCATTGCTGGATTGCTCCTGTTTATAACACACAAGCTGTGACCGGACATTGTACATCATGCCTGACTGATCAATTCTGGACACCCGGCTGGAGGCTCTGTTGTCATTGCTGGTTTCAATGGACTGTTTCATTGCACGGCCCAAAGCATCGTATTGTTGAATGGTGGTGCGCCGGTGAAATGTGTGGTTCAATCCCAAAGACCCACTGGATTCATTGACACGCGTGTGAGAAGACAGCAAACGGCCTTGCGTGTCATAAGTGGAATCACTCAAAGATGTTTCTGTGATTGTCATGCCGCGGTCAACAGTGGTTTTCTTTTGGCGGCGCACTTGATGAAGCGTATTGTATTGAATATTTTTGAGCTCTATGGTGAGTGAATGATTGAGACCATTGCCTGAATGCGTGATTTTGTTGTTGGCATACTTGAGACGACCATAGTTGTCATAGGTTTGATGACCCAGACTCTCTTCTGTGGTGGTGCGGCCTTGATCTTTTGTCACACGCGTTAATTTGGCGGATTCAGCATTGGCTGTGTACGCATGATGCGTGGTTTTAATGGTATAAGTATGGTTGAGCGCGCCGACTTTGACGCTTCCGTGAGGCGTGCTGATATTTTTCACATGTCCTGTACTGCCGGTTTCTGTCACAGACAAAGCCTGAAACACCACCAAACCCAGGGCATTGTACGTCATGTTTTGTGTGGTGTTTTCAACAATGGTTTTGTTATTGTCCTTCACGGTACGCGTGTATCGTATCACACGGCCGGCTGCATCAAACCGGCTGTTTTGCGTGTCCACTCTCAAATCTTTGGAAAATCCATTGGCACGTTCTTTGCGCACAATGTCCAGGCGCGTGACCCGGCCAAGATTGTCATAAACAATGTCTTTATTTAAGGATTCCGTAACGGTCGAGGGACCGCCATGAATGGTTTTCTGTGCGTAACGGATCAGCCAGCCTTTGAGATTGTATTTCTGGCCAGTCACTGTTTCTTTGGTGTATATAGACCGGTCCCAGGTTTTGCGCACATACCCAATCACTTGCCCAAAGGCATCCAAAGATGTGTTGTATGTGGACACGTGATATTGATGATCCAATACTGTACCCGGACAAGACCCTGTTTCACGTATGCGCAAATCTGTGGATAGTGTGTGTCCCTGCCGGTTATAAAGAATATCAGAGGTTGTGGTTTCTGTTGTGTTTTTGTTGTTTTCACTGGTGGACCGTTTATAGCGCTTCATCAAGCCCGCGGCGTTGTAAGAAGCATCATACGTGCGCACAATATAGGAACGATTCAATGCGCCAAAAGAAGAATGGCCGGTTTCATGAATATGCACTTGGGATGATTTTAATCGGCCATTTTTGTCATAAGTGCTGTCTGCTTGATTGGTTTCAACAATGGTTTTGCCATTTTCTTTGCGCGTGCGCTTGCTGCGCGCCATTTGCGCCAAAGAATTGTAAGTGATGTTTTTGGTTTCAACTGTGTATGCGCGGTTCCATCTTTGACCGCTTGTGGCAGAATCCACTTCTTTGGTGTCCACAAAAGACGATTGAAGCCGGCCTGACGGATGATAAGTCAAACCCGAAGCTTTGTCAGTGACTTTTTTACCCATGCCGGTGGTCACGCGCACATAAGACGTGGCACGGTCCACTTGGTCCTGGTATTCACTGGTGGTTTTGATGCGGTGCTGTACTTCATAATCAGGCCCTGACACTGTGGTGGTGACGTCACTGAACAATTGATTGCCGTATTTGTCGTATGTGATAGTGGGCTGAAACGCTTCTGTGGTGGTGAGCCGGCCTTCATATGTTTTGCGCGTCATGCCAATGATGCGGTCCAAGTCATTATGCACAAAATCCGATACAACCGTATAAGATCGGTCCAAGGGCGCTTGGCCGGTACGGTCTTTTTCATGTGTGAGGGTTTTGCTGTGCAAGACACGATTGTGGTCATCGTACACAAGTTCACGCACTGTTTCAGTGGTTTGTTTACGGCCTTCCCTTTTCACACGGTCAATGGCCATCACGCGCTCCTGCGCATCATACGCATTGGTGGTGGTGACACGGTAAGACTCACTGTCATCGCCTTTGTAACGGAAACTTTGCACAGACCGGATCATTTGTTCTTCTGCGTCATAATCCATGTCCAAGGCTGACTCTGTGAGATGCTGAATGGAACGGCCCTGTGTGTTGTATTGGATGGTGGTGCGCACATAACCGGCCATGAGACCGTGGTCATTGTATGTGTTGTCACTGGTGACTTTGGAAATCCGGCGAAGCTTGCTGCCGTCTGTCTCTGTGTCTTTTTCATCCGTGCGCACCACACTGTGGCACAAACGGCCGTTTTTGTCATAGCGCATATCCTGTGAGATTTCTTCAGTGCCTGAAAAACGGCTGCTGATGTGTTTTGTGTAAGACGAGACATAACCCACAGTGTTATAGGTCCGGGTGGTGTCCACTGTCCATTTCTTTTCCCTGGAACCAATCGTTTCTGTGTGATGAACCAGTTCATGGACAGACCGGCCCTTGTTGTCGCGCGCCAGAACCAAGGTGTCCTGCGTGTTTGTTTTGCCATTGGGTTTTTCTGTTTGCACTGTCTGCGTTTCCCACAAGCCCAGATCATCATATCCGTCATAGACATGTGTGACTTTTGAGACATGCAGGAGCGCACGCAGATCAGACACATCCTGCACCATCACAAAAGATTGTTTTTTCAAAACCCGCTTTAAACCATCATGCGTGAAACCATACGCCATGTCTGTGGTTTTGCGGCGGCCGTCTATGACCACTGAGATTTCCTGGACCGGCCGGCGCACGTTCAAGTCGTGATCATAAATGTAATGTGTGGATTTTTGAAAAGAATGATCCAAGTATTGGTTCGGGCTCACTGGCACGCGGCTGGTGTCATGGATTGTTTTGTCCACATGAAGCTGCCGGCCGCTGGCTTTGGAAAAGGTGTTGATTGTTTTTTCTGTTGTGATTTTGTCCCCATCCTGCGTGGTCTGCGTGAATCGGCACAAACGGTCCAGCCGGTCAAAAGCAGATTCATTGTTGCCTGGTATGCCGGCTGTCATGGACACGGCATATGTGTTCAGTGTTTGGCTGTTCTGCGGGGTCAGGGACAAATCTTTGTCCAACAAAGGGTGTCCCCATGTTCTTTTGTATTCAGTAAAAACCGTGTGGCGGGCAATGACCCGGTCTAGACTGTCGTATGAGAGACCTGAGACTTGTTGTGCAACAAGCTTTTGTGCTGCGCCGCTGGAACAAGTGATTTCCGTATAACCAGACAGTTGTCCAATGGCACTTCCGGACACATAATACGTCATGTCACGCCGTTCTGTCAGAGTGCGGAAGGCATTGGGATCTTGAAGATCAGCCAGGCTGTGCGCGTCTTCCACAGACGCATGCACTGACCGCTCCAGATCACCGGCCGCGTTGTAGTAAAAATCATTCTTTTCTGCTGTGCGGCCGCCAATGCTGTCTTGCTTGAACACATGCGTGTGCTGCACACGGCCGTTTGTGTCATAGGTAAAATCCGTGTCTTCCGTGCGCCATTGCCCGCTGCCAAAAGAAAAACAGAAATCACCAGGCACATTGGCCACAGGCCGGCTCAAACCATTGTTTTGTGTGACTGATAAATCGTTGCCCACATCCTGCCGGATTGTTTTTGTTTGTTTTTTGATGCGGTTGTTTTCGTAGGTAAAAATCGTGTTTTCTGCTGTGAATGTTCCGGACGGACTTTTGCGCACAAGCGTGGATTCCTGCAAAACACCCTGCGCATTGTAAGACAAATGCGCGTCTTCTGTGATCAGGCCTGTGCCTTGACCGGTCCACTTTCCCTGCGCATCGAAAACAGGCTCAGACACCAAAACCGTGCGCGTGTGCGAAGGCTTGCTGTCCCTGACTTCATAAAAGTAATAAGTGTCTTCCGCTGTGACAGCGCCCCGGAAATCAGTGCGTGTTTTGAGTGTCCGGCTGACGCGCGGCGGCACAACAGTTTCATCATAGAAAAAGTCTGTGTGCTCCTGATCCTGGCGGGTGTTGTCAGTGATCAAAAACACATTGTCTTCCCATTCGTCCATGCCTTCATAGGCAAAGACAAAATCCGCTAAATCTTCAGGTGTGTCACACGCCATCAGGTCTTCGTGAATTTGCACATTGCGGTAAGATGTGGTTTGGGTGCGCTTGTATAGATCTTGTCCTGCAGCGCTCACATTGGGCTGAAATTCGTGCACGTACGTGGTGTCCACAGTGTACACATTCTCAGGCATCAGAGAATTCCGGCTGACTTTGAGAAGCCCCACAGCCCTGTCCCTGTCATCATGTTCAAAAAATGTCCAGGATTCTGACACCACGCCATTGGGTTCAACGCCGGATTCTTTGACAACCACTTCCTGGCCGGCTTTGTTGCGAATGGTCATGTCCCGTCCAGAAGAAGACACGCGGTTCACAGCCAAACGCACGTGCCCGCTGGCTTCAGGATCAGCCAGATCCCTGGCAAGGACCTGTATTTCCTGCTTGCGCGAATCCCAGGACACAGCGTCTCCGTTGAGAGAATAAGCCATGTCACGCATGCGGGTCAATGTGGTGAAATTATTGGGCACAAACCGTGCTGTGTCTGCGTCCACTGTGTCTTTGTTGTCCAGGGTTTCCCATACCTGAACAAGCATGTCTTTATCATACGGCAGATGATCCCAGGCATAAAACCGGGTGTTTAAAAAAAGGCCCAACCCCTGCACCTGCACCTCATCATAATCTGACACTTGCTGCAAATCATTGTATGATGTGCCAAGACGTATGGTCACAGACGCATTGTCCACTGGAATGCGGATGCGCAGCCGGCTCACTGGGACCCCGCGCAGCATGATTCCGGCATTCCCCTGTAAAAGGCCCATCAGATCCAGTTTTTCTTCCTGTGTCAATCCATGGCGCAGATTGATTTCCACAGGCGGATCAGCCGGCAAAAGAAGAGCGCCATGTCCCAAAGTTTGATCAAACGCTTTTATTTTTTCCTGGTCATTGCTCAAAACCGCGCCTTGAAAAGAAGAACGCATCACGTCTTCCAATGCTGTTTTGACCGGGCCTTTTATCTGCGTGGTGCTGACCCAAGTGTCCATTAACCCCTGGGCATTGTGTGTCACATGACTCATGCGGTTGATTACCAAAGGAATGTCCAAAGCATTCTGACGCAAACCATTGATCAGTTCTTCTTTTTCAACAGAAGTGAGCTGCTGCCATGTTTTTTGCGTGAGTGTTTGTTTTTCTGTGTCTGTTAATTCACGCCAAGGCTTAACACTTTCCGGCACTTGCAGGACATCCCCCTCAAAAGCAATGGACATGAAATGTTCCATTTGATTGTTCAGGTTATAACTGGACGGACTGGTGAGCGTCACGGAGGTATGAGTTCTTTTATCAATGTCTTGTCCGGCTTTTTCCTGCCAGGTGGTGTACACAGAAATAGTTTCCTGTACCCGGCCCCGGATGTTGTATGCACGTCTGATGTCTTCCTGCGTGAAATAACGCGTGTTGTCTGCGCCTGTACGCTCTGTGAGCCGGCTCAAATGTAAAACCTGGTTGAGGGAATCATACAAATGAAACGTCTCTGTTTGTTGATAGGATTTTTCATAGGCGCCGGGAAGAATGGATTTTTCTTCCACATCCATGACCCGGCGTCTCACACGGCCTTGGGCATCATAAAGAATATCTTCTGTGTTGAGATTGGATTCTGTGGTGCATTTGTCATTCTGAATGGTCACGCGGGTTTGACGGGTCACACGGCCTTTTTCATCAAAAGCATGCACAATGGTTTCCACCTGGGATTTATTGGACAAAGTCTCCCATTTTTCCGTTATCACATCAGAAGAATAAATCACGCGTCCTTGATCATCGTATAGCGTGTCAGCCAGACTTTCTTCCACCACTTGGTGTGTGCCTTCAGTCACGGTACGTTTTTGCTGCACAGCCAGTTCAGAGGTGTTGTATTTTGTCACATCCAGATCCACGGCATAACTGCGGTAATACAGATTGGGGAGGCCCTCTGCATTTAAAGGAAAGCCGGTTTCCCGCACAAGCGTGCGGCTGTGCCTGAGCCGGCCGCGGGTGTCATACGCCATGTCTACCACGGATTCATCAATGTGCCGGTCTTTGTCTATGATTGTCCTGTCCATGGACACAATTAAACCGCGCGCATTGTACACAGCATCACACATTTCCACCTCAGTCACTTTGCCGGCTGTCTCATCCAAGGCTGGAATTTTGGCATTGATTTCGGCAAGCGTGTCCGTGCGCAGGAATGACAAATCTCCTTGCAATGTGTCCCTGTCTGTTTCAATCCGAAAATGCCGTGAATACACCACTTGGCCCAGGGCATTGAGTTTTTGTTCCCCTTGGGAGGCTTCCACCACCACTGTGTCCCCTTCCTTTGTTAAACGCAGAAAGCCGGACAATTGATTCAAATCATTGTACGTCATGCGGCTGGTGTGCACCTGTGAGGTTTTTTCATAATCCTGATAAATTTCCCGCACGTTCACATAGGAGCTGATGAGTCGTCCCTGCGCATCATACAAGAGAGGCTTCAAGACTGTTTCTTCTGTGGTTTTGTAATCTTCCACAGTTGTTTTGACATAACCGGACAAAAAGCCTTTGTCATCATATGTCATGTCTGTGGTGTCTATGACATAGACACGTGATTCCACTTGATTGTCCAAGGCATGCGTTTCGTACACATCAGCGCGTTTGGCCAAGACCTGCCCGCGCTGATTATAGGCCTGATTTTCCACCACACTGCGCGTGAATGAACCATCTGTGCCCGGCAGTTCAGCCAAAAGCGTGCCGTCGAACACAGCCTGCTTTTGTGCGTTTGTGAGATCCAGCCAAGACATGTCTTGCGATTGCCCGTTGATCCTGAGTTTTGTGCCGGTGAAATCAATCTCAGCATAATGCGTGAGCCACCCGCACCCGTCATAGGTCATGCCTTGTCTGGACAAAGTGTCTATGCGTTTGATCTCTGTTTTGATGCGGGCTTCCCGGCCCAAACGCGCCAGATCATACGCCGGTCCGCTTGGCCACAAAACCACTTCTTGCGCGCGCGCCAAAGCCTGCGCTTGCTCAGGCGTTAAAGAAGCAATGGTGTGTCCTTGTACCTCAAACACATGCGTGAGCAATTTTTCACTTGTTTTTTGCTGAAGCGCGTTCAGATCCTTTTGAATCAAAACCAGCATGGCTTCTTCCTGCGCCACATCCCGGCCAGACTGGACCAGCTGCCTGTTTTTGTGCACAAGCGCGTCTAAAACGTCTTGTGCTTTTTCCTTAATCCATCGGCTTTCCCACAGTGTTTTTGTTTTTTCATCAAAGACATTCTGCACAAGCACAGTCTGCGCGCTGGCCAAAGCATGAGCGTCTTGTTTTTGTTGCTCATTGTCTTGTGCTGCCACACAATCCTGCACATTGGCTTTTAACACCTGCCAGCGGCCTGAGCCTGTGTGAAAGAATTTTTCAAACCTGATTTTTTGTGTTTCGGCATATGCCCTGTGTTCTTTTGATTGAGGGCCAATCAATTCTGACAAAAGGCCGGACATTTGATAAATGGTGTCCAAAGAGTGGCAAAGACTCTCTGTCCTGTCATGGGATTCTTCAAAAGCTGCTACCAGGGACCAGTCATTGAGCACACTGAGCAGATCAGACCTGGCTTGCGTCAAAGCCGCCGTCATATCAGATTGCCCCTGCGCCTCAGACACATATCTCTTCACATCATTGATCAATGATGAAAGTGTGTTTTGTAAATTGTTTTTCTGTTCCTGCAAACTTGTCACAAAATCATTTTGTATTTGCATGGCCTCCTGCCACAGGGTAAGCGCAGAATCAAGTGTTTCCCGGGACAGGCGCCAGAGCGCTGCGGCTTCGGACAAAACAGCCAGCTGCTCATCCAATGCTTTTTGCGCTGTCTGCCATTCTGTGTCAGACTGGACTTCTGCTTCTGATTTGGCCTGAAATCTTTTGGACGCTTCTTCAATCACAGCAGATGGATCAGACGCATCCGGCAGGTCATGGCCAAACAACTCCTGGGCCTCAGTGTAAATATCAAACCAGTTGTCCCAGGCGCGCGCATGCTTGTCTTGGTTATTGTTCAAAGCCTTTTCCTGCTTCACCCGCATTTTCATTTGCCTGTCCAGTCTTTCAGCCAAACCCGCGGCTTGTGCATAGGCTTGAAAGGTAAAACCCTGCTGGTACATTTCCTGATCATATCCCATCATCTGCTGGACGTTGTTATACGTGATATTGTTGAAATATTTAATGGTGACCAATTCTTGGACTTCTTTGTCCGGGTCCAGAGCTGTCCAAGCCTGAACCCATTTTCTTTTGTTTTTCAATGTTTGATCTTTCCACACAATCTCCTGACCATTGACATGCAAAACATCTCCTTCAAATGTTGTTTCTTGGTATGAGGAGGCCTGATCAAAATCATTGTACGTATAATCGCTGCGGAACAAATGCGTGACTTTTTCCCCTTCTTGTATACGGGCCTCATATGTACTGTGTTTTTGCGTGTACCCCTGATAAGTCACAGCCACATCTGAGATGACTGTTTTGTCAGGCCAGCCGGAATTGACAGTCATTTCTTCCCAAGACACAAGCCGGTTTTGTTGGTCATACTTTTTGTTGTAACGTTTGGTAATGGTGGAGGTGTAGTCAAAATCGTGCAAAAGCTGATACGCTGATTCTGTGTCTTGAAAATCTTCAGGCAGATCCATTGCTGGCTGCCCGGAAAAAACCGCGTACACAGCATTGGTCAATTTTTGACACAGATCTCCCATGGCCAATGCACTGGCATGAAGGCTGGTTAAACTGATCAGAGGATTTTGATATAGGGATTTAAGGTTGTGAAGCTGTTCGACAAACGCGTCAAGAGTGTTTTGTGCCGCATCAGTCACATGTGCATGGACCCACGCCATCACATCTGACAGCAAAGTTTTTGAAAAGCTGAGAAAATTCGCCAAACCCAAGGTGGTGATTGTCCAGTCCCATGACAAATCCTCATCAATGTTCAACCAGGCGCACAAGCGTCTCAATGTGGCAGCCAATAAATCTTCATGCGCTTCTATGTCCACAGCGCTGATTTGGCGGCCGTCTTCATCATAACACAGTTCAGCCATGATTCTTTGAACAGGTTTGGTCTCAGCCTGCAGATTCAACATCAATTCCCGGTACCCGGCTGTCATGCCTTCATGACACATGGCATTGTCAGCAGATTGTTCTTCCGAATAATAGGTGATATCATTTTTGGTGATTGTGACATCTGATTCCTGCGCCCGGCCTTGACTCTCCCAAAAAGATTGAACACGCTCACGGTAACCTTTTAAACGTCCGTCTTCATGAAACAATGAATGCGATCGTTCCTGCACGGTCCGGCTTTGGCCGGCACCTGTCTGCGAGATATTGAAAGTGGTGGTTTGAAAATGGTTCAGCTGTCCCAAAGCCGTGTACGCGTCATCATAATCCGCGCGCCACACAATATGCTGTTTGTCTTCCATTTGTCCTTGTTCATAGATGTCTTTTTCTTCGTCATATCCCAGAAGTTGGGCCCGGGTTTTGTGATAAGCTTTGGCCTGCCACTTTGATTCTGTCACACGCGCTTGATCTGTGTGTGCATAGGTCTGCTGATAAAACCATCGGCGCCCGGCTGCATCATAAGTGATCCCCTGTGTGTTTTTTTCATAATGTCCATCTGAAATGTTCCATCCCTGTTCTTGATAATCTGTGGCCTGTGCCAACAGATTATAGGCTGTGTTTTCTCTTTTCATTTCAAAACGGCCATCTTGGGTCCAGCCATGCTCTTCCCAAGCAGTGGCACGGCCCAAAGCATCATAGTCTTGCGCCTGGGCTGTCCATGACTGATTGATAAATTTACCGCCTAAAATGCCTTTGTCTTGATAAGACAAAATAAATCCATGTGCATCATGCTCTATGTTTGTGCGCTCATAATTATTGGGCCCGCTGGCTTCAGAATACCCTTTTTCCCAATAGTCTGTGGCCCGGCCTCTGTCATCAAACCCATAGGCTTCCCAGTGTTTTTCATAAGCCCCGCCGGCAGGTCCTGTGCCTTGCTCATCATATTGATTCACATGCCCCACTGCATCATATCCCATATGGGACCGATCAAAACCTGACACACTGTCCAGCACAACCTGGTTGTCTATGGTGCGCACCAACCGTGTTTTGTTTTCTGAAAATCCAATGAGCATTCCCTGCGCATCATAATCAGCACCATGCCATTGCCTTTGCCCAATGCCTGTATAAACTTTTTGAAAAGAAATGGGATCAAAAATATCAAATGTCTGGTGTTCCTGATAACTTGCCATCAAGCCACGCTGATTATAAACAGCGCCTCCCCATAGGCGCGTGGATTCTTCGTGTTTTAAATCAGGAGCGGATTCAGCCAATGTTTCCTGATAACCAATGATTTGTCCAAGTGCATTGTAAGCGCCCTGCGCCCAGTCTTTTTTAAAAACCAAACCCAAATCCGTGGTCATGACTTCATGATAATGCCGGGGCTTGCCGTCCACAGTGTAAGCATCGTCAGTAACCGCTGTCCACGTCTTTTTATAATCAGGATATTCCGTTGAACAGCCTTCTTCTTCATAGGATTTGACCTGGCCTTTGCCGTTGTATTGCATGTCATGCCGGAATGTTTCCACAAGGCCGGTGTTGTCATTGCGGTATTGTTCCTGAAACCAGGAAGACCTTCCTCTGATGTCATGCCCGCCCCACCAGACCTTGTCATAAGTGCCTTCCCCGGTTTTGCGGCCTGTTTCTCTTTGCTGGGTCACTTGGCCCAAATCATCAAAAGCCTCAGCATACCAATCCTGTTCAATTTGACCATTGGCATTGGATGTTTTTTCTTCATGAAAATAAACCAGACTGTCCAAAGAATTATAAGCCATGCCTGTGCGCACGGATTCTTCTGTGACATCCAGGATTGTAAGGCCGGACTGATCCTGTCCCAGGCGATGAACAGTCTCA
>JANQER010000367.1 GCA_028278255.1 Elusimicrobiota bacterium
AATCCCATGGTGGGATGTGTGGTGGTGAAGAACAAGAAAGTGATTGGGAAGGGGTATCATGAATGTTTTGGCGGGGCGCATGCTGAGGTCAATGCTTTCAAAAGACTCGGGCGCAAAGCTCAGGGCGCATGCGCGTATGTGTCTTTGGAGCCATGCTGCCATTGGGGAAAAACACCTCCATGCACTGATTTGATGATTCAATCAGGCGTCAAACGTGTGGTGGTGTCCATGAAAGACCCTGACCCGCGTGTGTCCGGCAAAGGCTTGAGGCAATTGAAGCGCGCAGGCATTAAAGTTGAATATGGTTTGCTGCAGGGACAAGCGTGTTTTTTGAACCGTGCTTTTGTCCAGAGCTTTGACAAGAAACGTCCCTATATTGTTTTGAAATCAGCCCAGACTTTGGACGGCAAAATCGCTTCACACACAGGCGCTTCAAAATGGATTACCGGTCCCGAAGCCAGGGCTTTTGGTCATAAGTTAAGAGCACAGTCTGATGCTGTGATGGTGGGCGGAGAAACTGTGCGGCAGGACAATCCGGCTTTAACAAGTCATAGCAAAGGGCCTGATCCTGTGAAATGTGTGGTGTCATGTTCTTTGAATATTCCGACAAAGGCAAAAATATTTAAAGAAAAAGCGCCTGTGTGCATAGTGACAGGGGGTTTTTGTAGAGGCAGAGGCGCTGGTTTAACGAGGAAACGGCAGAGTGCCATTGAGCAAGCAGGGGGACAGATTATAGCGGTTGGGTATAAAAAGAACGGGGCATTGCTCGGGCAGATTGATTTGAAGGCGTGCATGCATGAATTGTATAAAATGGGGTTCAGGCAGGTGCTTTTGGAGGGGGGCGGCACATTGGCTTATTCAATGGTGGAGGCGCGTCTGGTGGATGAAGTGTTCGCTTTTGTTTCTCCTTGTTTGATGGGCGGGAAAAAAGCCGTGACTTCACTTGAAGGGGAAGGAGTTATTCATCCTCGATTGGCGCCTCAATTGAAAAATGTGGATGTGTCCTGGCAAGGGAAAGATTTGTTGATACATGGGTTTTTAGATTGTTGATCATTTGTCTGATTTGTATGAAATTGGTCCCCTTTGGGGACGAAATTGGCACACTTCGTGTGCGAAATTGGTTCGCTATGCTCACGAAACTAATACAATTGGCGAAACCATGTTTCTTAGTTTCTGATTTCGCTGGCAAAGCCAACCAATTACGTCCCCAAAGGGGACCAATTTCGCGGCTTGAGGCCGCAAATTTCATGTAGACAAATTTGGAGACCAACTATGTTCACCGGAATTATTCAAACCATTGGGAAAGTAAGAAAAATGTCGGGTTTTTGGATTGAGATAGAGGCCAAACTGTCTCAGGCAAAGAAAGGGGATTCCATTGGGATCAATGGCGTCTGCTTGACTGTGACAAAAGTTAAAAAAGCGAAAAAACATAAGATATTGAGCTTTGATTTGTCAGCTGAAACTTTGCAAAGAACAACCCTGGGTTTATTAAAAACCAATAGTGCGGTGAATTGTGAGCCGGCTGCGCGCATGGGAGATTCTATCGGCGGGCATTTTGTGCAGGGGCATGTGGATGGCACTGGTCAAGTGATGTCAAAAAAACAAGACGGTGAGTCATGGGTCTATGAATTTTCATTTGATCCGGGCATGCGTCCCTATTTGGTCCCCAAAGGGTCAGTGGCAGTGGATGGGATCAGCTTGACTGTGGTGGAAATCCGGAAAAATTCTTTTACTGTCGCGATTATTCCTTTCACAGAAACAAACACCACTTTGGGGCTAAAAAAAATAGGGGATGCCATTAATTTGGAAGCCGATATGCTGGCAAAGCATATTGTTCAGTTTTTAGAATTATATAGAAAGGGTCATAAGGGATGACAAAGGGAATGTCATTTGGTTTTATACCCATTGTTACCCCTTGTCACCCTTCGTTACTCTTTCATTCAGAGGTTAGGCAATGAGATTTTCAACGATTGATGAAGCGATTAAAGAATACCGCAAAGGACGACCGCTTGTTGTGGTGGATGATCCCGGACGGGAGAATGAAGGGGATGTGGTGATTGCAGCGGAAAAAGCCACACCAGCGGCTATTAATTTTATGGCCAAGGAAGGCCGCGGACTCATTTGTGTGCCCATGCTGGGAGAACGCTTGGATCAACTGAACATCGGCGTGATGGTGTCTGACGGTGAATCACGGGAAGCGGCTTTTACTGTGTCTGTTGATGCGCGCAAAAATGTGACCACCGGTATTTCAGCGCATGACAGGGCCCGAACCATTAAAACTTTGATTGATCCGAAAACCAAACCGAATGATCTGTCCAAACCCGGGCATATGTTCCCTTTGCGGTATAAAGAGGGCGGTGTCCTTGTGCGTTCCGGTCATACAGAAGCCGCAGTGGATTTGGCCAAACTGGCGGGTTTATATCCTGCAGGCGTGATTTGTGAAATCATGAATGAAGACGGCACCATGTCGCGTTTGCCGACATTGATCCGTTTTGCGAAGAAGCATAAACTAAAAATCATCACCATTAAGGACTTGATTGCTTTCCGCCGGCGCAATGAGAAAATGGTGCGGTGTTTGGTGAACACGAATCTGCCGACGCGTTATGGGGATTTT
>JANQER010000459.1 GCA_028278255.1 Elusimicrobiota bacterium
GGTTCTTTAAATCAATCTGCAGCGCTCCCTTTTGCCGGCCGAGCAAGCGTCTTTCCGGCGGGGGCCGCATATAAAGAGGCGTCCAGCTCCGGTCCACAAAACTTTCATATTGAATGGTGAAATTGTCCTGAATATGCGCAATGAACCGGTCCATGCCTTCAATGTTTAAACCCTGAAGATAGGTCATCAGCCTTTTTTCCCGCACAGAGACGTCCTTTTGAGGAGGCGTCGCAATTTTTTGCGGTTGAGGCGGAAAAGGAGAAGACACAGACATTTTTAAGTTGAATATGATATTAATCACATTGATGATTTTTGTGATCAGTTCAGCAGTCCAGAACATCAGGAAAGAACGCGCCACGCCTCTCAATACATAAAAGGGCATTTTCAGGCCGCCGGCGAGAAATCTTTTTACGAATGCTTGCCACCTGGAGGTGCCAGTTTTTGAATAAGAGTTCCAAGCCTCAAGAACAAAACGGAGGAAAATTTCCTGAGTCAACGTCAACTCTTTATTGGCATTGACTTTTTTAAACAAAGTAAGCCTCTGGGAAGAAGAAATATCTTCACCGGTCAATTGTTCCTGCAGTGCTTTAACTTGAGCCAAGACATGGGGAAACCCGCCAGTCCTTGTCAGCACGTTTTCAAGAATCTGCAAACGATATTTGGCCTCCGCTGCCAATGCCGAAAACCCAGCAGAAAGATTCTTGTGATACGCTTCTTCCACCTCTTTCCAGGAAGCGCCTTCAGCAGTCTCATCAATATGGACGGGGAACTCACTGTAGGGGAGAACACGTCCCTCTCCTTTTTTGACGTTTTCCAAAGTGAACAAAACAGCGTTATACGCAGGGCGTAAAAGAAACCGCATAATAATCCCGGCAACAACAGCACCAGTCACACCGCCCACAAATGAGACTGCAAGCATCCACAGCTTGGCGGAAAAGAAAATGCGGCCAATATCAAATTTCATGGCCCAGGCCAGAAAACGAATCCATTGTGAAGGAGGTATGCTGGGTTTCGGCTTTGAGAATTTTGGCGCAGACATGCCAGGCTGAAAGATTTTTTTCTGTCCTTCTAAAAAACGTATAAAAACAGGGGACAAATCATTTTGCACTTCTTTAGTTTGATCTCCTCCTTCTAGAATAGTTCCTTGTGTCAGCGCTAATATCATTGTTTGAACAGCCTCTTCCTGAGAAAGCTCTCCTCTGGAAAAAGCAAGAGACGTTCCCAATAAAGTTGTCTCAATATGGGTCCAATCCACTGGCTCAGACTGAAACGCGCCAGGACTTTTGAGCGACAGATAAAAATAAATACCCAATGCCACCGTCAGAATGTCTGCGCTGGTTTCCACAGGCGCTGTTTGGAAAAATTCTATTAAGCCTCTTTCACCTCCGTTCTCTAATCTTTCATCAAATCTATGCCTGTCAGCCGCGCGATCCATCACTTCAAAAAGCGAAAGAGAAGGCCGGGTCCGACGCGCCCAGGCGAATATTGTGAAAATACGATCCAGATCCTTTCTCCTGACCCTCAGCCAATGGAGCACATCCAATCCAGCATGGCCCATGAAGCCTTCAGAAAGAAGCAGAAGGGCTTTTCGAATCCCTTCAATCACAAAAGGTTTTTCCGTGGATTCCTTATATATTTTCTTAAATTCATCAAGGGAGACAGCTTTTTTGAAATTCCGTAATCCTCGTTGCAAAAGGGATTCCCTTAGATTGAAGAGAAACAACCTTTGCTCTTCCTCTTCCCAATTTGTCAGTTCTGTTTCCAAAAAAAACTCAAAAACAGGGATATCATCAGCACGGTCAATCAGTTCCTCTTGTAAAGCTGTGAGACGCTGTTTCTTTTCAAGTGAAAGCCCTTTAATAAAAAGAGAAGAAGGCAAAGGTTTTCCCAGGAGAGCAGGATTCTCACGAGAACAATACAGTTCCAAAAACGCCTGAAAAAGATGCTCCCCTGCCAAAGGATGGGCCAATAGAGCAGAAGGGAGAATCAATAACCCCTCATACACCTGAATACCCCTGTCTTTATATTCTTGTTTCCAAACACGGATATCAGCACTTTCTATAAATTTCACAAATGCCGCGAAAGCTTTAAGACCATGCTCTCGCCATCCCGCCTCTTTCCTTATAACGGAACGTTTGAGCCGGCTAATATGCTTTTTTATATCAGTCACAATATTGTCATTCATGACACGCCGTGTGCCAGAAGAAGCCGCAAGCTTCTCGCTTTTAGCCATGGCGTTCTTCTTGGAAGCGTCCATGTCCCGGCCTTGCGGTTCCTCTGTTTCCTGTTCCGTGCGCAGGTTTTCAGGAAAAACTCTGTCTTCAGGTTTTAGAAGCCATGAGGCAAAAGAACGTCCCAGCCAGTTTAAAATGGCATGAGGCACTAATGTGCCCACAAGAATAATCCCCCAATACTGCCATCCGGACACATCCAATGTTCCCAAAAATATATTAATACAGCTGATGACTGCGGCAAAGACAAGGTTGATCACAATAACTTTCATGGGGTCGCGTTCGCCAGCAGGTTTCTTGAGATTTTTCAAAACATCAATGAGGTGAATCAGAAAGAATATTCCCCACACTGCAAAATAGACATAGGGAAAAGCTGACATGATCTTTTTTATAGTTGTAAAAGAAAAAAAATGATCCAGATGACCAAATAGATAACCTGTAGAGATAAAACCCCACCAAGCACATAAAAAGTAATATCCAATCAAACCCAATAAACCAAAGAATATGGAGAATACAATAAGGCCATGTTCCCTTAAGGAAGCGCTTTTTTCATATTTTTGACGGGACACATTGGGAAAAAATGCGCGCCAAATTCCATAGGAGATGCCACCGACAGGCGCAAGAAGTCTGCCCTCCACAACCATGACTGCGTTCTCAATCACTGACGGTGTTTTGCGCCGTAATTCAACCAAGCTGCCTTTGATCCATTTGGCAAAAGCGCCCAACTTCCGGGGGATAGCCATACTTGTTTCATACACAGAAAACCTGAAAAAATGTTCCCGGACAGACACCTTTCCATCAAACTGCATGTTCCCGGGAGACAAGCCTCCTTCAGATAAATGATATTCTGCTCTTTTATCAAAAACAGCCTCTGGAGCTGCAACGGCAACAAAAGTATTTTCTCTTTTGCGAAACCTAAGCGCATGCATCCCCTCCACATCCAAATGATGGGGATTTATCCCGTAATCCTTGTCATTTACGCCTTGTAAGTCTTCATCCAATTGTTCGTAAAGGGCCTGCTCGCCTGGGTTTAAGGAACGTTCTTGTACAGCCTGCCCAACAGATGACTGAAGCACTCCGTAAAAAGTGCGAAAAGCCTCTTTGTGTGTGGACGCTCCTTTTATATTGGTCAATTTTTCAGTTGTGTATCGGAAACGCAGGAGCGAAATTTCTTGCCCTGTCAGAAGTTTTTCCAATGGGAGAGGATCCCGTCCGAACACATCCAAGTAATGGGTCTGTTCCGGAATTTCAGTCATTTTCGGTGTAACAACAAGATATGAAACATCTTTATTTTTAAAAAAACGAGTCAGACCAGTAGAATGGAATCCTCCTGCAACCAAAACCGCTGTCTTGATTTTGTCTTTCGTCATCCTGTCTAAAAGACCCTGCGCCAATATTTTGTCTCTCTCTGTGGCTGTGGAACAAAACTCTTCATAAGGCTCAATCATGTTCATAGAAAAAATCGGCACATCTACTTGGGAAAACAGTTGTAAACGGGATGAAAGTTTGTGAATTTCCTTTTGATTCTCCTGGTATTCATTCCAGTCTTCAGGGGACATCCGATGTCCTGTGAGTTTTTTCAACAGAAAATAATCCTTGTTGACTTGAAGCAGTTCCTGCTGATCCAGGGTTTTGGCAAGCCGGGCAGGGACAGTGTTTTCTAAAAAGGAAATTTCGTCCAGCAGACATCCTCTGTTAATTTTTTCTGCCAAAACCACATAGTCCATATAACGCAGAAGAGGAAGATGTTTTTGCAATAAAATGCCTTGTTCACGGCAAAGTCTGCGGATATAATTGTAATATATCCCATGGCTTAGGCGTCCCATCCGGCAGTCAAGACTTTTCTGAACCAGTTTATTTAATTTTTTAGGGGGCAGTTCTCTGGCCAATTTCTCAAACAGGAGAAGTCTTTGTTTTTCTACATTGTTAAAATCAAGAGTTTCTTCGTTTTCCAAGG
>JANQER010000396.1 GCA_028278255.1 Elusimicrobiota bacterium
CGCATTTGGACTCCGCTCATTCGCATGTCCAAAAAACAAATCATTGAATTTGGCCGCTGCTTAAACGTGCCACTGGCTGACACCTGGTCTTGTTACACCGGCCGGCGCGCCCCATGCGGCCAATGCGATGCCTGCCGGCTGCGTGACAAAGGATTTCAAGAGGCCAGTGGTTCAACCGTTTTAATTTGATGGATGTAGCCTGCCGATTTATCGGCGCTTCTGAGGTTTTTATCCGTCATTTTAAAATTGACGAACCACTAGTCAAAAACAAAAATGACATTAAACGCACATGACACATCTCACTAAAAACAATTCAGAGGATCAAGGCTTGGCTGTCCCCGATGCCGCGCGCGGGAAAATCACAGAGATTTTTTCCTCCCTGCAAGGGGAGGGGATTTTTCTGGGGGAGCGCCAGCTTTTCATTCGTTTCTCTGGCTGTTCTTTAAGATGTTCTTATTGCGACACATTGCAAAGTATCACAGAAGAGGGACACACGCTCATGTCTGTCCAAGACATTTTGAGTCGGATCCGTGATTTGGACGCTCAAAAAGCGCACAAAACAATTGCCGTGACTGGCGGGGAGCCATTGCTGCAGGCTGATTTTTTACAAAGACTGCTGCCTGAGATCAAGCGCATGCCCAAACAAATTTTCCTGGAAACCAGCGGCGTGCACCCTCATTTTCTTGAAAAAGTCATTGATGAATGCGATGTGATTGCCATGGATCTCAAACCGCCTTCACATGCGTCTGTGGATTATTGGCATGAGCACCAGGCATTTTTACAAATAGCGCAAAACAAAGTCTTCATCAAAATGATTTTGACAATGCAAACCACTGATGAAGAATTCGTCAAAGCCATTGATTTGGCTGCTGCCGCCAACCCCATTCCGCCGTTTGTCCTGCAGCCTGTGACGCCTATTCAGGAATTAAACAAACGATTGGCGCATATCCCTTTGAATGACCAAGACATGATACATCCCCCGTCTCCTGCGCGTCTCATGGGCTTATGGGAACTGGCCCGCCATCGCCTGCCGGATGTTCGCCTGATCCCCCAAATGCATCCTGTTTGGGGGATGCTATAATGCAATAACCAATAGCCAAGGAACAATAACCAAAGGCAATGCGTTCTCAAGCGGTTTCTCTTCTTCGTCTTCTATCATTATATTTCTCAAACGCCGCGGTCCCAATCAAGCCACTATTGACCGATACGAGCTCCCCAAAGACATGTTTTTAGTGAGAAAAACATGAATATCATTATAAATAGTGAAAAAAGGCTGAACAGCGTGAGTGTTATGTTCTGGGGGAGGTGACTGAATCGCGGACAATGAGCTGGCTGTCCAAAGTGCGCACCTGGGGAGAGTTCACTTTTTCTTCAATCAAATCAATTAAAAGCTGCATGCCTGCGCTGGCCATTTCAGTAAAAGGCTGTGTCACTGTGCTGAGCTTGGGTGTGACATAATCACCAACAGCCAATCCATCAAATCCCATCACAGACACCTCCTGTGGGCAGGCAATGCCCATTTTGGTCAAGGCGCGCATGGCGCCAATGGCCATTTCATCATTGGCACAAAATATGGCTGTGGGTCTTGTTGATTTTTTTTCACAAAGAGACACAGCAGCTTTGTATCCGTCTTCGCCGTTATAATTCCCTTTTTTCATAAGCGATTCAGTCACTTTCAGGTGGTGTTCTTTCATGGTTTGAACAAATCCTTGATAACGTGCCAATGATTCTTCAAAATCTTTGTCACCGTAAACAAAACCAATTTTTCTATGCCCTTTTCTCAACACATGCAAAATAGCTTTTTTCACAGCCTGAAAATTACTAAAAGTCACATAGCTATGGTTTTTAACACGCTTGATTTCAGGGTTAATATAAACAACAGGTTTTTTCCACACAGCGCTGAGCTTGGCTGGCATGTACCCGGCATTCCATGTGAAATGGCTGCAATAACATGAAACAAACAACCCGGATAAATCATTGGTTAAACTTCTTAAATCCAACTCAGAAAGATTGTCCTGCTTTGGCAAAAAAACCATATTGCATTTATAAGTCAGATTGTCTTTAATCGTGTCAAAAACACCTGTAATGATTTTGGACAGATAATCACTGAAAAACACAGAATTCATCACAGTGGGCAAAATAATCCCAATGGTTTTGGGCCCGGAAATAAAAGCCCGGCCTGCCCGGTTGGGAATAACATTCATCTCTTCAGCCAGATCCAGAATTCTATTCCTCACCTGTTCAGAAATCAAATGCCGCTTGTCTGGGTTTAAGGCCCGTGACACAGTGGTGTGCGACACATTCAATTGCTTGGCAATATCAATCAGTCTTTTGCGCATACGGTATAATCCTAACATAAAAATAGAGATTTCAATAATATACTGTTCGCTGGTGTCCTTGGTGGTTGGGAAAATTTAATTTTTACCGGACACCGGTGGTTTTGTTTATACAAAAACGTATAAATTTGACAGGATTTGTAATTTATGCACATTTGTGCATAGTGTTTACTGTTTTTTAACGATTTCTTAAGGTGATCTTAAGATTGATCATTTATACTTTTTCTGTATATTGATCAAACATGAGGTTGCCATGAAAAAGAGTATTTGCCTGTTTATTATTTTGAGCTATGCCTTGACAATGCTTTCTTCTCCATGGGTGGAGGCTGGGTTTTGGGAAGAACGCAGAAAAACAGCAAAAACGAAACTGGACATTCGAAATTCGAAACTAAAAAACACAAATGACCAGTTGCCAATTGCCTATTATAATCATTTTGCTTCTTTCCCCGTAAAGACCCAACAGCTTCTTCAACAAATGCCTGCCATTAACATCCAGCCCATCAATAATCTGTCATCTGCTTTTAAAGACCAATTGATCAAACTCCCAAAGGAACTTTTCAATAATCTCGCTCCTCTCATTAATGGCCTCCCTCAGCAATATGGCAGCATCAGAAAAATCAGCATAGCGTCTAATGGCCAATGTCCAATTTCTAAATTCGATCATTCACCAATAGTTATCCATATCCAAGACATTCACCAAAACCTCGAAGCCCAAAAAAATATAGCAGCTGCTATAGAATCTTTCCTAGAAACCATAAACCAGAAGAAAAAAAACAATGTCGTCCAGGGCTTTGGCCCTGATCATATAGCCACCCCT
>JANQER010000435.1 GCA_028278255.1 Elusimicrobiota bacterium
GATCTCTTTATGTGTTGAGCGGGGCGCGAAGCGCGGCTTTTAACCATAAAAAATCTTTTTGTAATGTTTTTACCCACAGATTCTGTGAAAGAGCCTAAATTAGAAACTGGAAAAATATGATTTGAATTTCCAATTTCTCTCAATTTGTTAATTCATTTTGTCACTTTAATTTATGACAGCATTCTTTTCTCTTTTAGGCAGGCGTGTGGTTCATTTGGCGGAAACATTGGGCAGCGTGGCTTTGATGCTGCAGAAAACCGTGTATTGGATTGTGAAAGCGCCTTTTGATGTGCGCAATATCACAGCGCAGATGTTTCAGATCGGCGTTCAGTCTTTTCCTGTGACAAGCCTCACAGCTCTTTTCACCGGCATGGTGCTGGCTCTTCAAACCGGTTTTTCATTCAGCAAGGTTTTTAATGAGCCATTATACGTGGGCACTGTGGTGGGATTGTCTTTGATGAAAGAGCTCGGGCCTGTTTTGACCGCTGTGGTGGTGGCTGGACGGGTTGGCGCTGCGATTGCCGCTGAATTGGGCACAATGAATGTGACCGAGCAGGTGGATGCTTTATACACATTGGGGACGAATCCTGTCCGGTATTTGGTTGTTCCCCGGTTTATTGCTTGTTTTATAATGGTGCCTCTCTTAACAGTTTATGCGGATGTCATTGGCATTTTCGGGGGCTTTATGGTGGCCACATCAAAATTAGGCGTGCCTTCCACTGTCTTTTGGGATGAGATCAATGCCATGGGATTAAAAGAAGGGTTTCATGGGTTGATCAAATCTTTTGCATTTGCTCTTATTATAGTCACTACGGCTTGTTTTAAAGGTTTGAAATGTTCAGGCGGGGCAGAAGGTGTGGGACGCGCCACCACAAGCGCTGTGGTGATTTCCATGGTTCTGATATTGGTGGGAGATTATTTTCTATCAGCACTGTTGGTGTCGTTTGGAATAGGATAGGGGATTTTTGATTTTAGATTGCCGATTTGCGATTTAGAGACGTGGAAAAACGGTCGCGACTGTTCATCGGGGCAGATTGGCATTCAATACAGTCAATCAAAAATCGGTCGCTGCGCGGCGACACTTCTCGCTGGCGCAGTCGCAAATCTAAAATCAAAAATTTATTTATGATTCAACTACAAGACGCATATAAATCTTTTGGCAGCAATCATGTGCTTCGGGGCGTTGATTTGGAGGTTCCTGACGGACAGACTTTGACCATTATCGGCGGTTCGGGGACGGGAAAGAGCGTGTCTTTAAAACTCATGGTGGGTTTGCTGCGGCCGGATCAGGGAAGAGTGTATGTGGACGGGGTTGAAATATCAAGATTGAAAGAAGACAAACTTTTTGAGGTGCAAAAGAAATTCGGTTTTTTGTTCCAAGGCGCTGCTCTTTTTGATTCGCTCACAGTGGCTGAGAATATTTTGTTCGGGGTGAAGCACTTGCGTCCGTCGCTTATGCGCCAGGCCGATGTGCTGGTGAAAAAAAAGCTTTCTCTTGTGGGATTGAAGCCTGAGGTGGCACGGCTCAAGCCTGCTGAGCTTTCAGGCGGGATGAAGAAACGTGTGGGTTTGGCGCGCGCCATTGCGCATGAGCCAAAATACATTCTTTATGATGAGCCCACAACAGGGCTTGACCCGATCATGGCGGACGTGATCAATGATTTGATCTTGGAAGTACAGTCAAAATTAAATGTCACTTCTATTGTTGTGACACATGATATGACTTCAGCCTATAAAGTTTCGAGCCGAATTGCTATGCTATATGATGGCAGGATCGTGTTTGTAGGTTCGCCGGAGGAGACGCAGACCACGGACAATCCTTTGGTCAAGCAGTTTGTCACAGGGTCCTCACAAGGGCCCATCCAGATGCCGGTGCGTTCCGGAGTGTAAAAAAATATCACCACAGAGAACAAAGAGATAACAGAGAAGAAGATCATATAAAAATTTGTTTTGGATAAAAATATTCTCTCAGTGTTCTTTGTGTGCTCTGTGGTTAGGCTAAATTGAGGTTTTTATTATTATGATTTTTAGTTCTGAGGCAAAAGTCGGAATTTTCACCCTTGCAGGCTTGGCTTTGCTGGTGGGCGGGGTCGTTGTGTTGGGGGACTTCCAGTTTCAAAAAACATATCCCCTGCATATTTATTTTGAGAATGCCGGGGGCTTGCCGGACAAAGGCCCGGTGAAAGTGGCTGGCGTGGAAGTGGGGAAAGTCAGTGAGATCAAACTGGAAGATCAGCGCGCCAAAGTCACCATTCAATTGGAAAAGGACGTTAAAGTTTATTCCAATGCGCGTGCGCATGTGTCTGCCACCGGCTTGATTGGTTCAAAGTATTTGGAACTGACACTTGGATCACCGCCCGCAGAGCTGCTTCAACCGGGAGATTCTATTCAGGGGGATCCTTCTTTTTCTTTTGATGATGTCATGACCAAACTGGGGGAGTTGTTTAAGGAGGATCCTGAAACCGGCGGTATGGCTGATAATTTACGGGTGACTGTGGCCAATTTGAGAAATGTCACAGACGCGCTCAATGGGTCCATTGGCAGGCAGGAAAAAGACATCAAGCAGATTGTGCGCAATATCAGGGTGATTACAACAGATCTCAGGGAGGTGACAACAGCGCGCAAAGAGGACATGAAAATTGCTTTGGCTAAAATACGGTCTGTGTCAGAAAGGCTGGATGATATTCTCATCAAAGTGCAAGAAGGCAAGGGCATTATGGGAAAGCTGGTGGGTGATGAGAAAATGGGCAAGGATTTGAAAGAAACCATGACAAGCGTGCGTGAGGCAGCCAAAGACGCGCAATCCGTGATGGGCCGGATTGCCAAAATAGAGGTGTATTGGGATTATAGGCAGCGTTTTGATTTTGAGGATGACCAGTCCCGGGCGGATGTGGGCATTTGGATTGTGCCGAGAGACGGCAAGTTCTATTTAATTCGCGGGCATAATTTAGGCGCGCGGGAAGACCGGACTGTGTTGGGCAATGACATTGAACGCAAAAACACCATCACAGCTGTGATGGGACGCGATTTCGGCCCCTTGACGGTTTTTGGAGGCGCTATACGGTCTTCAGGCGGAGGCGGCATCAAGTTTCGTCCGTTGTTTAAGTCGGAAAAATGGAACCGGCGTTTAGAATTGGAAGCAGAGGCCTATAATTTTTCACGCGATGAGGTGATTCAGGGAATAGAGATGAAAGGGCCGGTGTACAATGCCGGCGCGCGTGTGTCTTTGAAGCATCCCTGGCTGTGGGCGGGTGCGCAGGTGGAAGACATCAATGAAAGAAAAAACGTGAATGCCCATGTGAATATCACATTCAAGGATGAAGACATTGCTTATCTGCTGGGCTTAATAGGATTGGCGAGATAAGTCCGCTTTCAGCGGACAAAATTGGTCCCTTTTGGGAATGAAATAAGCTGGCTTTGCCAAATAAAATCTGTGTTTGTCAATTTCGCGAACGCAGTGAGCCAATTTCGCACCCGAAGGGTGCTAATTTCGTCCCCGAAGGGGACCAATTTCAATCAGATATTAAACGGGGTGACATCATGCTAAGAGAGGCTCGGATTTATTCTTTGGCGCAGGTGGGAGGACAATGTGTGTTGGTTTTGGAAGAGATTGATGGCCCGCGTTTACTGCCTATATGGATCGGTCTTTATGAAGGCGGGTCCATTGGCATGGCTTTGGCCGGCCAAAAGTTTCCGCGGCCTTTAACGCATGATTTATTTCTTCTGGTGATGGAGAAGTTGGGTGCCAATGTCAATAAAATAGTGATCACTGAACTGCGTGACAGTACATTTTTTGCAGAGATCCATTTGCAGCAGGACAAGAAAGAATTCGCCTTGGATGCCAGGCCGTCGGATTCCGTGGCTTTGGCTGTTCGGCATCACTGCCCTGTTTATGTGAATGAAGAAGTGTTTGAGGCTTGCCCTGAACTGCTGAAGCCGATTTCAGAAGATGAAGTGGATCAGTTTAAGAAAAAGCTCAAAACCATGACGCCTGAAGATTTTTTCCGGGATTTAAAAAAGAAAGACGAAGGCGGAGAAAAAGGAGAAGACAAAGACAAAAAATAGAAACAATGGTTTAGCGTTTTTTGTAGCCCGCCGATTCATCGGCGTCTTTCACAGTCGGAGGGCGTTTACAGCTTCTTAAAAGCGCCGATCCTAAAGGACGAGAGTGCTTCGCCTCCAGTAAATTGGCGGGCTACGGTCCCGACGGAAAAATAAAAAACCGCTAAATAACAGAATAGAAATTAAAAGACAAAAGAAAGGTTGTAGGGGCGCTGCTTTTAGGAAGAATCTGCCAAGGGGACGGGGCAGATGCCTGTGCCCTATGAGAAACATAAAAATTATTTTATGAAAATCAAAGTCAAGTCGAATTACCGCTGTCAAAGCTGCGGATCTGTCAGCCCCAAATGGATGGGGAAGTGCCCTGACTGCGGCGAATGGAACACATTGGTGGAGGAAAAAGAGTCTCTGTCCGCGGGACATCCGGGACGCAGACTCACTGAGTTCTCATCTTCTGTCACGCGGCTCAGTCAGGTCAAGAGTGAAGATTTTCAAAGACATATCACCGGGATAGGTGAATTTGATAGAATTTTAGGCGGCGGCGTGTGCGCCGGGTCAATGGTGTTGTTGGGCGGGTCTCCTGGGATAGGTAAATCCACGCTCATGCTTCAGGCAGCGCACCGATTGGCCAAAGGCAAGGATCTGGTCCTCTATGTGTCAGGGGAGGAATCATTAAGTCAGGTCAAGGACAGGGCGAATCGTCTGCAGATTAAGAATGAGGCTCTTTTACTTTTGTCAGAAACAAATTTAGAGAAAATTCTTGAGGTGGTGCAGCAAAACAAGCCCAAATTTTTTGTTTTGGATTCTATCCAAACAGTGTACAAAGCTGATCTGTCAGGTGCGCCGGGATCAGTGGGGCAAATTCGAGAGTGCACAGCGGAATTGCTGCATTTGGCCAAAGGACTTGGCATCACTGTTTTTCTTTTGGGCCACGTGACAAAAGAAGGCGATTTGGCTGGACCACGCGTTCTGGAGCATATTGTTGATACGGTTTTATATTTTGAAACCGAGAGGCAACAGGTGCATCGTATTTTAAGGGTCTTTAAAAACCGGTTTGGGCCCACAAATGAAATTGGCGTCTTTGAAATGACAGGCCAGGGGCTTCAGGAAGTGTCCAATCCGTCCGTGTTTTTTTTAGGGGATCATGTCAATGGATTGCCCCCAGGCACAGCTGCCTTGGCTGCCATGGAAGGCACGCGGCCTTTGCTGGTGGAAGTGCAGGCACTTGTCTCCAGAACTTTGTTTGGCATGCCGCGCCGGCAAATGACAGGCGTGGATTATAATCGTGCCATGATATTAATGGCTGTTTTGGACAAACGATGCGGCTTTCATTTGGAATCACAAGATGTGTATGTGAACATCACAGGCGGCCTCCAAGTCCGCGAGCCAGCGGCTGATTTGGGTATTGCGGCTGCCATGGCTGGCGCTTATTCGGAAAAAGCCGGCCAGGGCAAAATATTGTGGCTGGGAGAAGTGGGGCTGAGCGGAGAGCTGCGCGCTGTGGCGCAGGTTTCCGAGAGGCTGCAAGAAGCTGGAAAATTGGGATTTCAAAAAGCCATTATTCCGCGAATGTCTCAAAAGGGATTAAGAATTCCTTCAGGCATGGAAGTGCAAGCAGTGACAACGCTTTTAGACGCTTTGGAAAAAGGCGGATTAAAAGGATTTTAATTTATTATATACATCAATACATTCATAAAGAGGGATACTATGCTTATTAATCTTATTCGTACGCTTGTTATTATTGCAGGACCAACTATCGGGTATTTACAGATATCCCGGGACTGGAAAGGCATTATTATCGGGGTTGTGGCAGCGCTTCTTATTATTGCTGTTGAAATTGTGGTTGACCGTGTGGCCCTGGACGCACTTATCTCAGCGGTGATTGGCGCTATTATCGGACTTGTCACTGCACAACTGCTCAGATGGGTTGTTTACCAAATGGGGAGTCCTCAGATTTATGAATTGGCGGAAAAATATTCACTGTTGTCTCATGTGGTTTTGGCGTATATGGGGATGACTATTTTTGTGCGCAAACGGTCTGAGCTGGAACTTTTGGATCGCGACCTGTTGGTGAAAGGATCAAAAAAGAAGATGATGAGCGCGCATATCGTGGACACATCTGTCTTGATAGATGGACGTATTGCGGATGTGTGTGAATCCAAATTTATTTACGGGACCATGGTGGTGCCGCGGTTTGTGCTGAGAGAGCTTCAGCACATTGCCGACTCATCAGACAGCGCCAGGCGCACGCGCGGACGCAGGGGCATGGAAATATTGTCCCGTCTTCAAGAAAATCCTGAAATACCCGTTAAAATATTTGACAAAGATTTTTCAGATATCAAAGAAGTGGACTCAAAATTGGTGGCGCTTGCCAGGGAATTGGGCGGAAAAATTTTGACCACTGATTTTAACTTAAATAAGATTGCCAGTATTCAGGGCGTGACCGTCTTGAACATCAATGATTTGGCCAATTCTCTGAAGCCTGTGGTTTTGCCCGGAGAAGGCATGAGTGTTTTTGTGGTCAAAGAAGGCAAGGAGCGGGATCAGGGCATTGGTTATTTGGATGACGGCACCATGGTGGTGGTGGAAGACGGCCATCGTTTTATCGGGCAGAAAACCAGCGTATCAGTCACGTCTATTTTACAGACATCTGCCGGCCGCATGATTTTCACAAGACCGCGGGAAAAGTCGGTTGATTCTCATGCCCCATCTGAGCAGCCGCCAATGACGGAAGCATAGCGCCTTTCAGGCGCGGAAATTGGCGCCCTTCGGGTGTGAAATAAATTATTTAAATCAAAAATATTTTTATGAACATCTCTGTTATTCTTGTGGCGGGTGGGCAGGGGAAGCGTTTTGGCGCGCCGGCCCAAAAGCCAAAGCAGTTTCAATCTCTCCTGGGTCATCCTCTTTTATTCTGGCCTTTAAAAGTATTTGAAAAGAGCCCTTTTGTGAATCATGTGGTGATTGTGGTTCCGCATGTATATGTGGATTGGACAAAATCTTTTGTGAGAAAAAAGAAACTCAAAAAAGTTTTCTCTGTTGTCTCAGGCGGAAGTGAGCGCGTTGATTCTGTAAAAAATGGCTTTTTGGCTGCGCCAAAGGAGTCAGGCATTATTCTAATTCATGATGCAGCCCGTGCTTTGGTGACATGTGATGTGATTGAGCGCGTGGTTAAAGGGGTTCGCAGAACCGGTACAGCTTTGGCTGCCTGGCCTGTGCCTGACACTCTGAAAAAAGCAGGCGATTCAAACACAAAAAAAACACAAGTCAAATGCACTATTCCGCGTCAAGATTTATGGCTGGCACAAACACCTCAAGGATTCAAGCGTTCTATTGCTGAAAAAGTATTGAAAAAGAAAGGCCTCTTCACAGATGATGTTCAAATGGCAGAAAAAGCCGGATACCCGGTTGAAATTGTTTTAGGCGCGTCTCAAAACTTCAAAGTCACACTTCCAGAGGATTTTAAACTCTGTGAAGCCATCCTAAAGTCACAATAATCACAAAACAAGTCATATTTTTACAAAAGTGTTACGACTTCTTAATGCAATCTTAAGATGAGATTTTTATACTTTAGTTGTTATTTGGTCTTGTACTACTCAGGTCTCTGTAATTGCCCAATTTATTGGGCGCTTTTTAAAAATTGTTTATTGCCTATTGAGAAATGCGCCTGATGAATCCATGCCCGCTGTTTTCTGGCGGGAGGCAATTACGACTGCGCAAGCAGAAGTGTCTTAAGGGAAAGACCAAAAAAAACAGAGGAGACCTGAACAGTTACTTATACTCTTCTTTTGGGATAACAATTAATGTTGATTAAAAAATTCATTGCCGGCACAACAGCAGCTGCCTTTTTATTGTCAACCTTATCCGCTCCTTTTGCGCAAGCCGGATTTTGGGAAGAGCGCAGACAAGCAGTCCAAGAGGGCCATCAGTCTTTTAATCAAAAATCGCAAATCAAAAATCAAAAATTACAATATGCCCGGCTCCCGATTGACTTGCCTGCGATTTCCCATGCCAATCAAACCACATGGACTCAAGAAACGCCTGGTTTCTCTTCACTGAAACAAAAATTCTCAGAATCTGATGTGAAAAACCTGCCAGCCAGCTTAAAAACCATTCCTTCTTCTTATGGTGATGTGCATAAAATACATGCATCCCAAGACGTGCAAGCGCCCTTGATTGTTCTTGTTCAGGATGCGCATGGTGTGCTGTCAGCGCAAAAGAACATCGCCCGCATGCTGGATCATATGGCTGAAGAAAACAAAAATTCTTTGCTGGTGGGCATAGAAGGCGCGTACAAAGATTTTGATGTGGATTCATACAGGGATTTGGCTCATCAGGACGTGCACAGGGAAGTGAATGAATTCCTTTTTCAAAACAGTTTGATCACAGGCGCTGAGTATTTTGGTCTTATGTCAAAGCAAAAGCCTGTGTTGTGGGGCGTGGAAAACCCTGAACTGTATGCGGAAAATGTGCAGGCTTACCGGGACAGTGAAAAAATCCGCGCACAAGCGGATCAGGCTTACACGGACTTAAAACAAGCCATGGCGCCTCTTAAAAAGAAAATCTATTCAAAAGAACTCCTGGATTACGACAAAAAACTCTGGCATTACACCACAGGCGAAATAGGTTTGGTTGATTTTATCGATTATCTCGTGGCTGCCCCATTTATGGGGCTCATTAAAACGGAAATGCGCCCGATCCTAAAGGACGAGAGTGCTGCGACGCCTCCAGTCAATCGGGCAAGGACAAAAAGCCTGTTTAATGTTTCAAAGGGATTCCCTCAAGTGTCTTTGTTTATGCAAGTCTTGCAAATGGAAAAAGCCCTGCATTTCAAAACAATTGAAAAGCAAAGAGCTTCTGTCATTGAACAGCTGGCCAAAAAACTTGGAAAAGCAGAACTGCAAAATTTGATGGATATGAGCTTGTCTTACCGCGCCGGGCAAATCACGCATGGCCGCTATTACAGCCGGCTGACAGCCCTGCTGGGCAAAGCCGGTGTTTCCCTTAAAACATATCAGGCATTCAATGCGTATGTGGCGTATGTGATAAAAGCCGAACAAATAAATCCTGAAAAACTTTTCAATGAAATAGAACAGCTCAAAGACACACTGGCCGAGGATTTGGCCAAAACCCCTCAGCAAAAGGAATTGGTGCATATTTCAAAAGATTTGATGCTGACAGGAAAACTTCTCAGGCATGAGCTCAGCCCTGAAGAATGGCGCTCATACAAATCCAGACGCAAAGATGTTTATGGGATTTCCGGAAAAATAAAGAGTTTGACGGAAGATCAATTTAAGCGCTCTTTATCCCCTCACCCTGCACCCTCTCCCTTAAATGGGAGAGGGAATAATGGAAGGGGGCTGCATGCATACTTGCCGACATATGAAGCCTTTTATCAGGCCGCTACCAAACGCGACAAAGCGCTGGTGGAAAATTTATTAAAAAAGCAAAGAGAAAAGAGCAAAGGGGGTTTGAGATTTTCCAATCGCAAATCGCAAATCAAAAATCAAAAATCATCAAAAATGCCTTTGGCAATTTTGATTACCGGTGGTTTTCATACGCCGGGTTTGGAGAGAGAACTCAAAAAAAGAAATGCCTCTTATGTGGTTTGCAGGCCCAAGATCGAGGAGATTGGCAAGGCGACTGGCTATTTGGATGTGTTGTCCAGCAAGCCCACGCCCATTGAAAACATGCTTTTGGGTGAAAAACTCTTCACAGCCCCGCCCAGCGCGCATTGTGCTTTTGAAATGCCCATAGAGGGGAAACCAATCACTTCAGCTCGTGCACAAATGACCACAGCGCGCTGCGTGCTGTCGCCGGTTGTGGCCTCAGTGAAAGGCGTATTTGAACCTGTCCGCGCACAAATGTCCCAACTTGCCAACCAGCCGATTCGGTTCAAACAAATAAAAAAAGGAGCCAATGAGGCTGTTTATGACGTTTTAACAGCCGGAGCCAAGCGGTACATGGCTTTTGTGCAAACCTCTGATGCTGAAAATGTAAAAACACAATACAAAGCTCTTCTAAAAAAACTAAATATCCCCGTCGGCCATCAAATAGAATTAACCGGCGTCACTGAAATGAGTGATGGGCGCCAAAAAGCAATAACAATCAAACGCGTGCCTTTGACACGCGGACAAAAATGGGCCGCTGTTTATGGCGGTTTTCATGATCAAGCAAGCGCATGGATCCAAACCGCTGCAGAAAAAATAGGTTTTAAGATTCCTGAACCTGTGCCAGAAACAGGATCAGTTTCAGCCGGGCCTGCTGTGATGCACATGTCAGCCTCTATGCGTGGTTCAGAAAAAACCGAGCAGACGCAAATCCCATGGCTGATGGGATTGACGCAGGAACAGGCATCTGAGTGGATAGGGCCGGATGTAAAATACAACAAAATGATTGAAATTATTAATGATTTTAATCACAGATTCATGATGAAATCAAGTCCTCATACAGAAGCTGAGGATATCAAGAGAAGAGAAGAAGTGTTGATAGAAAATATGGCCGGCCGCATGATATCTGAAGCCAAGGTGCCTGAAAAAAAAGCAGCGGCATTGTTGAACAGGGAAACCCAAAGGATACGAAAAAACAGGGAAAGAAGACCGGAGCAATCTGACCAGGAAGACATTGAACTTGTGCGCGGCGAAATAAAACGCAATCCGGCGAATGATCCGGGCAAGGCCCAGTTTGATTTATGGATGGCAGGAGTGCCTGTCATCAGCGTGGAGCCTGTTTTTTTACAAGCGCTTGAGGCCAGGCAAAGAGAATTTGGCTCTATTATAGACAGCCCGGATGACTGGCTCATGACTCTTCCTGACAATATGTTTGGTTCACATGTGACCGATGAACAAAAATTTGTGATCAAAGAATATATAAAATCGTATAGGCGACATATCCAGGAGGCTGCGGTAAATTCAGAAGTCAATGTGTCTGAATTAAAAAACTTTACGGAAAAGATCATTGTGCCTGGGATGGCGAAACGAGGGATACGCGCATGGACGGCCAATAATCTTTGTTATCTGGCGTGTCTTGAGTTATTGGAATTACCGCGCATTATGGAAGCTGATTATGTGGTGACATATTTTCAGCGTGTTCCGGAATCCGTTCAGAAGGCTGTCAGTGAAGTCTTCAGGAAAAAAATAGCCATACACTCTAGAGAAACTGAGCACTACAACACAAATTTGTCTTTAGAAGGCTCAAAAATTATTTGCAGTGCTCTGGCAAGATGTTGGCTCTACTTTAGCGACACAGGAATGACAAAACACAGAATTCGAAGAGCGTTCTATGCTGTTCTTCAAAAGAGATTAAATAGACGACAATTGCCTCATGATTTTGAGTCTGCCGTGACATCTCATGATGTCATTGGCAGAATGCAGGATTTAAATATCATATATAAGAGAGATCCATATCAACAGAATGCACAGCCTACAAAGAGAGAGAGAGACCAAATTATCCATTTCAGAATTGTTAATGGACAAATAACTTCGTCTGAGGCGCTTTTTTTGAAATGGTGGTTTGAGGCCAAAAAGCAGATCATAGCCAAGCATAAAATTCATCGGGCTTCTGTGGAGAAAAGCGCACGCCGGCCTCCTCAGCCTATTGGCACGCAGAAGCCAGCCTTGGTCTCACCCAAAAAATCCGCGCCGGAAAAGCCTGATGTGTCGATGAGGATTGAGAGAATGGTCGGTTCCATGATGATTCGACCAGAGGAAAATAAGGGCTTGGTTGTCAGCGTGCTAAACGAATTGGCTCGGAGCCGGATCGATCGCGAACAAGCCATCAAACAACTGAATGATATTGAAGGCGTCAGAGAACAAATGGCCGCAAATATGTGCCGTAACGTTGAAAGATTGACACAAAAACCTGCTTTGGCCGCTCGATTAGTAGCTGGGTCAGAGGTTTATTCAGATGAATATGTGAACCATTTTATTAATGAAGACACATTGCCGGAAGGATTGTGGGTGGAGAGAAAAGCGGGGATGACAGATGAGGCGTATCGCGAGACATGTTTGGAAGCGCTCCTGGATCATCCGGCATGCTATACGCTTAATAATCAAGGAACAGAAATCGGTGTGATCCCTGTTAAGAACCTTTCTTTTAACACAGGGAATGCTGCTGTGATTGGATTGGGAGCTGTTTATGGTATTCCTGTGATTTATGTGGACAGTGATTATCATAATCATACGAAAGGGTTTTTAGAAACCGCTTATATCGGGCGCTATGCATACAAAGCAATGAGCAACGGGAAAAGAAATATTTCTTATGCGGAAAGAATTATAAATCATGACCTTTTCGAAATCAGTGAATGGAACACAAAAAGAAGAAAATTGAAAATTGATTGGTGGGAGATGGGTCAATGGATGAGAGAAAATCCTAAGGAAGCCGGTGAATTGGCCGTTGACTATCACAAACGCGCAAACAAATACCATTCTGTTGACTTTCTCATTGATGAAGAGAAAGAGGGTATTGTGGAAGGTTTTATAGAAAAGGCAAAAATATCCGGGCTGTTTCATGATCCTGGCTCAGAGAAGGCAAAAACTTATTTGGCTTTGTTTTCAAAGATAAATACCGACTACTTAAAAGGGATTTCTTTTGCTCTGCGCGACGACGAAAAAATTGCCAAGGGTCGGATTGTTGTTCATCCGGATATGACGCCAAAAAAATTGTCAGATGAAATAGGTCGGCATATTGTTTCTAAGCTTTCCCAAGAAAACGAGTTGTTTATTGATTTTCAGAAAACATGGATGTCTGCCAATGAGGATTATTTTTCAGACAAGGAAAGCAGTCGGCGGGAATTTCTGCAGATATTCCGCCAGGAATTAAGTTTTCTCCTGTCAGGTAGAAAAAAACCTTCAGAAATTTTATTTAAAAGCCAAAAAGTTCTTGGTCAGAGCCCATGGTTTTTCTATAAGGTGACTGATACCGGCGGCAAAATATGTCGGCCGCATTTGCCTCACGTGGCTTGCATCGCAGGCATGAAACCAGCTTTGTCAGCACACATTGAAACACCTGCGCGTGGGACCAGTAGGCCATCGATTGGGATGCAAAGCAACGAAGAGGCGCATGTATTGGCTGAGAAAAAAAGATTGAAATCTTTGCCGGCTGCAGAATGGATCCCGCTTCTGCCTGCTGAAGCGCTTGGGGTTGAGGAAGATGAGATTGATGAGATTCGATCAATCCTCAATAAATTTTATTCCCATTTGTCCGGAGAAGATGCAGCCGGCGGCATTACGTCTGCTTTGGCCAGGGAACAGCTCAAGAGGTGTGCACAAGAAATTCATCGCGTAGACTCGGATATTTCTTTGTGGGTCATTTATGGCCTAATTTTAAAAATTCTTGATGAGTTTGATGTTTCTTTGTATGAATTGGAATCTGATGACTTTACATTTTCCAGTGATTTGTTCCCTGATGTTTATCAAGAAATTATAAAACAGGGATTGAAGCACCATTGCACGCATCCAAACAAAAGAAAAGTCAGAGAGCTTCTTTGCAGGGTGCAGGTGATACTTCATGCGGTTTGGCTTGGAGATGTGGCAGAGGAGCAAGCCAAAGAGGTGTTGAGGCAAATTGATGATGAAAGTGTGAGAAGTCGGAATAAAAGAAAGAGATTTTATGAATTTTTTCCGAACAAGATAGCGGCTGTGTCAGAGATGCTTATTCTTGATAAAGTGGACCAGGTGCAATTGTCAGCTGATTTTATGGGCAATCATGAGGCAATGAGGATTGCGGCAATGCTTCTGAATGAACTGATTACTGATACAGAGGCAAGCTTTCTTTTTTGGCGGACGTTTGGAGATTTGAATGAATTCGATGATTTTCTTTCAAAGGTGATTGAAATAAAAAAAGACAGTCTCCGTGAAAAATTTGAGGGCATTGCGGCTGTTCAGCCTTTGGGTTTAGATAAGTCCGTTGTAAGTGAAATTATTGAGCGGGTTTTTGATGGGAGTTCATCAAGGGGTTTTGTCGGAGAGGTTTTGTCGAATGTGGAAAAACTGGCCCATAAAGACACTTCTTTATGGGCTGCTTATAATGTGCTTCATCAATTGTGCCTGCTTGTTAATGGGAAGACGTCAACTGTCCAGCCAATTGATAGAGTGCCTCCTGCCATAGCAAAAAAAATACAGACATTTTCAAGCACATATGTGCAGAAAAATGAAATTTCCAAGCTTTTGGCACGGACATGGCTGGGGGAGATAAATGCAAGTCAGGCACGTGAGGATTTTTTAGATATCATAGCGACTGGGCTGAGGCATCCCAGCACATCGGATGTCATTGATATGTTTCTGAAAGAGCATATAGCGGCTTTGCCTATGGCTTCAAGGAATGAAAAATTTCAAAAGATCATCAAACAAAAGCCATTGCAGGTGCAGGAAGTCATGGCAAAGGTGGCAATGAAAAGAGTTTCTGAGCCAGATGCCATGTTTTTATTCTGGGTGGCTGGTGTTGAGGAAGAAGATGCGCATGCTCTGTTTAGTTCGGCAAAGAAAACAGCGACATCAATCCACTATAAAAAAAGGCGGCAGGCAGGGGTGATTGGGTTAATGGTCACGGGTTTGTTTTTGTGTGCAGGCATGTCGTTTGAGGCAGGGGATGTGCGGCGGTTTCTTTTTATGGGCATGGCCGGGTTATCGGTTTTGGTGTTTGGTTTTCAGGTGATCAATATGATGCGTAAGGGAATTTCTGTGGCTGCGCAGGTGTTTTTTGGGCAAATATATATGGACCCCCGGCTCAATGCTTTTGAGAAGAATTGGTATGAAAGGCATGAAAAAATGCATGTGGCTGTTGGTTCTGTTTTGCATAAGCTGCCATTGCCAGGATTTTTGATGCAGGCCATAGAAGAATTTTTAGTGACATTCACGGATTTATACACTGTTTTTCCTGCTATGTTTGCTGCTTTGTCTGGAAGTCCAAGAGCTATTTTTGTTGAAGAAAAAAAGCAGGATGTTTTGCCTTTGGTGCCTGCACAGGTTTTGCAGACTTTGAACCCTGATCAAATGAAACAACTGATAAATCTTCAGTCCAATTTAAGGGCATTGACGAATGCGGCTGTTCTTGACTCAGGCACAGACACAAGCATATCGCATGAGCCTGTTGATTGGAATGTTTTAACCCAATCCAATCTGTTTTTGGCTTCTCCGGAATATGTGCGCAGTATGGCAGCGCGTGTGCTGGAGCAAATGCAGGCCATGTCTCAAAGTGTGGACAAAGACAATTTGGGTTTTGAAACTGTGCTGCTGGCACAGATGACAGGGCATTTGTACAAAGCACCTGTGTTGTCTGCTGTGACGCGTCCGGGTATGGCTTCTTTTGTGCAGGCTTTGTATGTGAGAGTGACTGGACAAAAACCAACTGCTGAGCAAATGGCTGTTTTGATGAAAATAGCCAATGGGTCTATGGCCAAAAGAGCGGCGCTTCCTGAAAAACATCATTTACTGGCTGATTTACGGGATATGAATGTGTCAAAAGATTTTCAAGCTTTTGAGACGCGACTGGCAGAAATGGCTTTGGCGCTTGGTCAAGAAAAACATCAAAATCAAGGAATTATGCTTGTGCGGTCTGGCGCAAAAAAACAAGTGGAAAGCATGATCCTTGGCATGACTGAAAATTCCCCATTGAAAAAAGCTTTGACAGAGAGGAGAGTGCTGATTCAAGAAGTTGATCCAAAAGTATTTGTCAGTGTTAAGGACCTATTTGCTGAAAACAAGTTTGATCTGCAAACACCCCTATGGGTGGCCACAAAAACCCCGCAATTGTTGGATTTGACTGGTTTGAAAAACACATTGATTCAATTGGTCCTATGGGCCATCACAGGCAAATCCATTGAAATCCCATTGCAAAACCTCACTGACTTCCTCAAAGCCACTGAAACCGCCTCCTCACACGCTTAATCCCTAGCCCGGATAAACCGGAAATAACCAAATTCCAAGAAACAATAACCAAATAATAACCAATAACCAAGATACAATAATCAAACAATAGTTAAATTCCAAACTCACTGAATTTAGATATCTGAAAACAGCTTTTTTCCGTCACAGTTTTAAAATATTATCTCTTAGAGGTTAAATTTTAAACGCGGGTGAGGAAGTTTTCCAGGACAAATATTTTGCGCATGCGGAATGCCAGGGGGCTTTCCACAAGGGCAATGGCTTTTAAATTTTCCAGGCCGGATACAAACCATGGGGATTTACAGGCAGGTACTTGAAAAAGCCAAGAGGGGGGGGTAAGACCTTTTTCATCACAAATATATTGAGCAGTGGCTGCCAAAAGAGCATCATACCGGTTATTTGTCAATGGGAATGGTTCTTGAACCATGCCGGGATCCTTGTAATAGCGGAAATCATCCACAAAATCCATTAAGTGGATGAGCCAATGCCGGGGATCTTTTTGTATTTTTTCTTTGGTGCGTTTCAGTGTTTCTTTCATGATGGGAACAACTCTTCCACAAAATATTGCGTGGCTGGTTTGATGCGTTGCTGTGGATAATATTTTTCAAGGATAGAGAAAACTTGTTCTGCTTTTTTTATTTTAAGGTGCTTGGCCAGGCAAAGGATGTCTTCTCTATCAGTCCCGTCAACGCGTGATGACAGGGTTTTCATGGCCAGTAAATAGTCGGGATCAGGCACATAAATTTTTAAATGCGATAGATCCAGATACACATTTTTTCTGTGCTCTGTTAAAAAGCCTTTCACAGCGTCGTTGAGCCAGTTGTCTTTTAGATGATTGCTTTCTGCGACTTGTTTGACGGCTTGCCGTATTTGGGCAGCTGGCATAAAAACAGCATCCACATCCTTTGTGCTTGGCCGTGCATTGTAGACAAGGCACATAACAGCTCCGCCATACAAGCACAGTTCACCTTTGATATCCATTGAGGCTAATTCATTGTTTAATTGTTGGAGATACTCTTCTATTTCTTCTTTTTTCATATTAACCCAATTTTTTCAGTTGAAAAATTTCCTTCGCAGAGCTCAGGGAGCTTCGCTCAGGGTTCACCCCTCGGAACATGGCCTCAGCGCGGCCACATT
>JANQER010000436.1 GCA_028278255.1 Elusimicrobiota bacterium
GATCTCTTTATGTGTTGAGCGGGGCGCGAAGCGCGGCTTTTAACCATAAAAAATCTTTTTGTAATGTTTTTACCCACAGATTCTGTGAAAGAGCCTAAAATATTTAAATATAAACAATAAGTCTTTCAATTTCCAATTTCTAATTTCAATATAATGTCTAAATACACATAATGCGCCCTTCAATTTCCAATTTCCAATTTCTAATTTCAATCCTTTTTTTAAGTTTGATTTCCTGCCGTTCTGATCCCATTCCTGAACCTGTTCGTCCTGTGGTCGCTTCTGAGCCGGCTGCGGGTGATGCTTATGTGTCTGCTTCCATTGGAGACGCTTCCCGGCTCAATCCGTTGCTGGCGACTGATTCTGCTTCAGGCGACATTTGCGGACAGGTGTTTAATGGACTTGTTAAATATAACAGAGATTTAAAATTGGTCGGGGAGCTGGCAGAATCTTGGGAGATTTTGGACAAAGGCCGGGAAATTGTTTTTAAGCTGCGTCAAGATGTGTGGTGGCATGACCATAAACCTTTTACATCCGCAGATGTCAAATTTACTTATGACAGGCTTGTGGACCCCAATGTGGCCACTCCCTATGGCGCTGATTATAAAATCGTTCTAAGAGTGGAGACACCGGATCCTTACACTGTGCGTGTGGTTTATGATGAGCCGTTTGCTCCGGCTCTGGAGTCTTGGGGAATGGGCATTATTCCCAAGCACGTTTTTGACAAAGGGGATTTTAACACGCACCCGGCCAACCGCCGGCCTGTGGGCACAGGGCCTTATCGGTTTGTTGAGTGGAAAACAGATGAGCGCATTATTCTTGAACCCAATGAGAAGTATTTTCAAGGACGGCCGTATTTTAACCGCTATATTTACCGCATTATTCCCGACACATCTGTTCAATTTTTGGAGCTCCGGCAGGAAACCATTGATTCCATGGGATTAAGACCGGATCAATATTTGGCCTATCCGGAATTTTTTAAACATTACAATAAATTTCGTTATCCTTCTTTTTCCTATACGTATTTTGCCTTTAATTTGAAAAACCCGTTGTTTCAAGACAAACGTGTGCGGCAGGCCATGGCCTGCGCTTTGGATAAAAATGAAATTATTGACGGTGTGTTGCTGGGATTCGGCCGGCCGGCCACCGGCCCTTTTCCGCCGTCGTCCTGGGCTTTTAATCAAAATGTGACAGATGACGCGTATGATGTGGGAAAAGCCAAAGCGCTTTTGGCAGAAGCCGGATGGCAGGACAGTGACAATGACGGGTGGCTGGACAATGAGGGAAAGAAGTTTGAATTCACTTTGCTGACCAATCAGGGGAATAAGCTGCGGGAACTCTCGGCTGTGATTATTCAGTCTCATTTTGCCAAGGTCGGGATTAAAGTGAAAGTCCGTATTTTGGAATGGGCGGCTTTTATTCATCAGTATGTGGACAAGCGAAAATTTGATGCCTTGATTTTGGGCTGGAGTTTGTCCCGAGACCCGGATCAATACGTGATTTGGCATTCCAGTCAGAAGAATCCGGGACAATATAATTTTGTCAGTTATCACAACCCTGCGGCTGACCGTCTTTTGGACAGGGGCCGCCGGGAATTTGATTTTGAGAAAAGAAAAGAGATTTACAATGATTTGCATGCTTTGCTGGCAGAGGATCTTCCGTATATATTTCTTTATTATGCCGAAGCTTTGCCCACTGTGCACAAAAGAATCATGGGCCCTGAAGTGGCGCCTGCCGGCCTCAGCTGGAATTTTGAAAAATGGTTTGTGCCCAAAGCATTACAGAAATATCAATATTAATTGTCGTAGGGGCCGACCCCTGTGTCGGCCCTGTTGGAAATAATGTGACATTCAAATATTTTAATATTGTCTATTAGGGCGGACACAGGGGTCCGCCCCTACAACAATTTATGATTCATTATTTTATTCGTCGTCTGATTTTGATCCCCGTGATGCTTATAGGCATTACGTTTTTGTCTTTTGGCATTATGCAGCTGGCGCCGGGGGATGCCACGGATATGCTGACCAGTATGAATGTGAAAGTATCGCCTGATGCCAAGGCCAGGATTGTGAATCTTTACGGACTGGATAAGCCTTGGTATGAGCGGTATGGGTATTGGCTCAGTTATATGGTGCGGCTGGATTTTGGCCGTTCAGCCAAGGATGACAAGCCTGTGATGAAAAAGATCATGGAACGTTTGCCAGCCACTCTGCTTTTGCAAATCAGCGCTTTGTTCTTTATTTTTCTCTTTGCCTTGCCTATTGGGATTATATCCGCTGTGAAACAGGATTCTGTCTTTGATAAATCCATGACAGTGTTTGTGTTTATCGGATATTCGGTCCCGACTTTTGGACTGGCTTTGCTGCTCATGATCCTTTTTGGTTTAAAACTGGGCTGGCTGCCCATCTCCGGGCTGCGGTCATTTTATTATGAAGATTTGACATTTTTCGGCCGGATATGGGATATAGCCAAACATCTGGTGTTGCCTGTTTTTATCTCGGCTTTTACCGGCTTGGCTGGTATTTCCCGTTATATGCGCAACGGCATGCTTGAAGTGATCCGCCAGGATTATATTCGCACTGCCCGTGCCAAGGGATTGACGGAGAATGTGGTGATTTACAAGCATGCTTTACGCAATGCGCTTCTGCCGATTGTGACTATCTTGGGACTGACCTTGCCCTCCTTGATCGGCGGCAGTTTTATTTTTGAAACTATTTTTGCTTACCCGGGAATGGGCCGTTTGGGATACGATGCGATTATGGCCCGGGACACCAATGTGATCATGGGCGTGGGCGTGATCGTGGCGCTGCTGACCCTGGCAGGCAACTTTCTGGCAGACATGGCTTATGGTTGCGTGGATCCGAGGATTAGATATTCTAAGTAATTGAGGGGTCGCGAAGTTTTTGTAATTGCCCGATTTATCGGGCTCTTCAGAACTAAAACCCATCTAAGATGCGCCCCATGAATGGGCAATTACAAAATAACCGGAAAAGAACC
>JANQER010000441.1 GCA_028278255.1 Elusimicrobiota bacterium
TGATATCGGCGCTGCACAAATCGGTGCGCGGCTCCGACCCCGACGCTGCGCTTTATTATTTCAGCCGCATGCTCGATGCCGGGGAGGATCCGCTCTATCCGTGTTCATCTGTGGTTGCTTGAGCCATTGGCTATGCTGAAAATCAAAATCAAAAAACCCAAACCTCGCCGTTCTTTGCCGCCGCCCTCCAAAATCCACAGGGACCGCAAACAGTATCACCGCTCTCTGGAAAAGAAAAGGCTCAGGAAGGAATTGTTCAACGCACAAAAAACATGAATGTTTTCACATGAAGTCAATGTAGGTCATATAGAAAAGCAATGCCGATATTTGATCAGCAACACTTGACAACAAAAAGAGAAAAATGTAGACTAGCAAAAAAAAGCTAAAAAAGGTTTTAGTTAGTTGTTTAATTTACATTCCATTGCCAACATCACGCGTGACATTTCGTTAGGGTTAATAAAGAAAAAACCATAAGAAGCTTTACCACTCTCAGGAGGGAACATTTATGTTCAACCATATAAACCGAAAAACAGCACAAATTATCGTCATCGCCATATTAGGCCTGCTATTTAGTATCCCCCATTTCGCTCAAGCCGGTGACAAAAAAATCAACATCCAAGGTAAACTGACTGACGGAAGTCATAATCCAATAACAGGCAATCACACAGTGGAATTCCGGTTATATAAAAATGAGAATGATGCTATTGGCAATGAGGTGTGGTATAAATCAATCAGTGTGTCATTTCAAAACGGCTTGTTTAATGTGCCATTAAAAGACGGCAGTCCTTCCCTGGATGATCTTTCATTCGAAAAACACTACTATTTAGGGATAAAAGTAGGAACCGATGGTGAAATGCCGGCACGCCAAGTCATAGGGGCAGCAGGTTACGCCCTGGGCAGCCTCGGAGATTTTGACATAAAAGATAGTTTATCTGTTACCGGCAACGTGGGCATCGGCACAACAGCTCCGGGATCTCTTCTGGATTTATCTAAACACATCGGAGCTTTTGATACGGCAGGAACAGATATAATATTTACCCCTATCCAAAACCCGTCTTATACTGCGCCAAAAGCCAAAATATCAGGCCAAGTGACCAATGGAGACTCCAGAATAGGGAAATTAAGTTTTTATACAGCGGATAACACGGCTGCATTAATTGAACGAATGGTTATAGATGAAGGTAATGTGGGGATAGGGACAAGTGCCCCGGGTTCTCTCTTGGAGTTGAATAAGAATGTTGGAGCTTTTGATACGGCAGGAACAGATATAATATTCACCCCTATCCAAAGCCCGTCTTATACTGCGCCAAAAGCCAAAATATCAGGCCAGGTGACCAATGGAGATTCCAGAATAGGGAAATTAAGCTTTTACACAGCGGATAACACAGCTGCATTAATTGAACGAATGGTTATAGATGAAGGCAACGTGGGCATTGGGACAACAGACCCTAATGCCAAACTTCATATATGGGGGACTCAGGCAGACAGCCCTGGGGTGGCACATTTAACGCAATTCAACAACACATTTGGAATACGCATAGATTCATCAGGCCAAAACCTCAATTTAGACACACACAACAGCGGTGTATGGAGTCCGTCGTTGACTGTATCGCGTGTCAGCGGGAATGTGGGCATAGGACATGCCAACCCAACAGAAAAGCTCTATGTGGCCGGGAACATATACTGCACAGGGCAATACTTCCCGTCGGATATCATTCTCAAAACAGGGGTTGAGACCCTCCCCATGGACACGTTATCACGGGTGATGAAGCTCAACGGCGTCAAGTTTAAGTGGGACATGGAAAAAATCCGGGAAAAGGGCTGGCTGAAAGACAGGGCCAAGGTTTTAAACAAAACGAAAGCCAGGAGAACATCTCCGGAAGAACAAACGGCTGTGAAAGAAAAATTGCTGGCAGACCTAAAAAAACAGGAACAAGAATGGCAAAAACCGCAGATCGGCCTGATCGCGCAGGAAATAGAAGAGCAGTTCCCTGAGCTGGTCAAGACGTATAAAGACGACAGCAAAGCCGTTGACTACGCCAAATTCACAGCTGTTTTATTAGAAGCGCTCAAAGCGCAGCAACAGATAATAGAGACTCTAAAAAAAGACATGGTTGATATCAAAAGAAAACTCTCAAGATAAAAGGGCAATAGTAATCATGACGTTGAGGAGACAACCCATGTTAAAACCAAGACAATTTTTAATCGCATTAACTGTTTATGCTTTTACAAGCTTATATGCCAATGCCACAGAAAAATCCGGCCCGAATCCGGGGAATCTGGCACCCACAGGCAGCCAGTCAGTAAGCTTATTCACAGGCGCGTTCACATACGCATACCCCATCCAATTCCCGCCCGGCCGCAACGGCATGCAACCGGATCTCAAACTGGTATACAACTCCCAGGCCGGCAATGGCTGGCTGGGCGTAGGCTGGGACTTAAGCGTAGGCAGTATATTCCGCAGCACCAAAAACGGCATCCCGAAATACAATGACAGTGATACCTTCATTTTCTCCCTGAACGGCCAAAGCCAGGAACTGGTATCCATAGGCGGGGACGAATACCGCGCCCAAATAGAATCCGCCTTTATCAAGTTCAAAAAGCTTAGCGCCTCAGAATGGAAAGCCTGGGACAAAAAAGGCACGGAATACCGGTTTGAAGGACTTATGGCCAAAGAGACAGAATATTACAACTGGATGCTCAAGCATATCACAGATACTCATGGCAACCGGATAGAAATACACACCTATGTCAGCCAAGGACCCGGCGGCAGCAGCGGCGCTCCGGGTGTCTATGGCGCGCCGGCGCCAGGCGGGGGTGGCGGATACATCTATCAAGACATCTATTACACAGAAAAAGCCGGCGGCGGCTGGAAAAATCATATTTCTTTCCAAATGGAAGCCCGTGCTGATCAAACAACAGACTGCCGTGCCGGTATTGAACAAAAAGTAACAACCCGGCTAAAGGCCGTCAAAGTTGAATCCGACGGCGTATTGGTCAGGAAATACGTATTCAACTACAGTCATGGGCCTGCCGGCAGGTCTCAAATGACACAAATAAATCGTTACGACAAAACCGAAACAGAAAGCCGGCAAACACTTTTCACGTATGCACAGCCTGAAAACACGCTTCCATCAAACACCCAATTAAATCTACCGACAGCAATTGTCTATAGACACATCAATCTCATCAGCACGGACGAAGGCGTGCGTTTTGCCGATGTCAATGGAGACGGCCTGGTGGACGTGCTGCAGAATATGTCCGGAGGGTATTCTTCCAAAACAGGGGCATGGATTAACAAAGGAACATACTGGGAAGAGCATCCGGAATGGATTCCACCGGTCAGTTTCATACAGAGAGAACCCACATACACAGTCATAGACGGCGGCGTCCGGCTGGCAGACATCAACGGCGACAACCGGGCTGATATTATTGTTGCCAATTACTCGTCAATACCCAGTGCCTACTTCTATAAAACATATATCAATAACGGAGATGGCTGGGACGAAGCCTCTGACAACTGGGATCTTCCCACGCTCATCACATACCGGCAGGGATACAAAAGCATCGATCACGGCACCCGATTGGCTGATCTCAATGGGGACGGACTGGTGGATGTCATCAAAAGATACCGTTACGAAAAAGACGGGACATATCAATCAGAAGAAAAAGGATGTTGGCTGAACACCGGAAACGGCTGGCAGCAAGACAACCGCTGGGAGCTTCCTTTCCCAGTGAGTATTTATCGCTATCAATCGTCTTCAGGGAATAGCTCGGTGGAAGACACCGGAGGACGGCTTGTGGACATTAACGGGGACGGTTTAACCGATATATTGCGGTCACATGGGAACATACAGCAAGCCTGGCTCAACACCGGCAATGGCTTTAAAGAGGCCTCGTCAGAATGGATCCCGCCGTGTTCGTTTGTCATCTCCAATGGCGCGGCATGGGTGGATGCCGGGGTGCGTTTCATAGATATCAACACAGACGGTTTAGCGGACATTGTGCAGCATCTTCATGGGAATATGGGAGAAAAAAAGCATGCTTGGCTTAATACCGGTAACGGTTGGAGCACTGACCAGCCTGGTTATGTGCCGGATATGCGTTTTGCCAACTGGGAAACACATGACGGCCGGATTCAGGTGGTGGATGAAGGCGTGCGGCAATTGGACCTCAACGGAGACGGCATTGTGGATATTATCCAGAAACAATATTCTCCCCCAAACAGATATGAGCTCCGCAATATAAAAGAAAACCACAAACTCACCCGAATCACAAATGAACTGGGCGGCGTCACAGAAATTGCTTATGACATCAAGCACAACAACACCCCTGAATGGCCTTTTCCCGTAACAGTGGCCCGATCAATTGCTGTCCTTGACGGCCTGGGCAACTCTGTGGCCGCCACCTACGAATACTCTGGCGGCCTCTATGACAAAGACCCCTGGAACAAAAAAGAATTCCTGGGATTTAGTGAAGTCAAAGTCATAGATTCAGATAATAAATACACCATCACCAAGTTCTACCAGAACCAAAATGCAGCAAATAACGTCAATATTTATAAGGGTAAAATATACGAACAAGCCTCTTATGACTCAAACAACAACTGGCTCACAAAAACAATTACCACTTATGGAGACGATCAGCCGTATCCGGGGGTATACTTCACATATGCCGGCAGAGTTGATAATTACCTAAAAACAGACTCAGGCCAAAAACAAACCCAGGTCCTGTATGGCTACGATGACTATGGAAATATCAGCCGTGTGGACCTTGTGGGCGATGTGACTGATCCATTAGACAACAAAACCCAAATCACAGAATACGCATACAACACAAACGACTATATTGTGAGCCTGCCCAAACGCACAGAAACGCAGAGACACAATGCAACAACAGCCTTCCAAACCTGGTTTTATTATGACAACAACACTTCCTGGCAGGACGCTCCCATTAAAGGCAATCTCACCAAAACAGAAAAATGGCTGCAAACAGGTGAAAACCCTGTCATCACCTATGCCTATGATGACTGCGGCAACATCACAGATGAAAAGGACGCATTATGGAACGCCACCTCCGGCGCACAAGGCAGCCATATTCACAAAGACTATGACAGCCAATATCATCAATTTATCAGCACAATCACCACCGGCGTAGGCGTGTTTGATTTTCAACAAAGATACACTTATGAGCCGGGAACAGGCCAAGTGCTCACACACACAAATATCAATAATCAAACCACGGCATACAAATATGACAATTTCTGGCGATTAAAAAAAGTCATAGGCCCCAATGACACAGAAGCCCAGCCAAGCGCTTACTATTCATACAATATCAACAGCACACCGCCCCATCGTCACTATCAAGAAACCCGCATTAACCATGGCAGCGGTGATGTGCTCAAAACTTACACATTTATAGATGGATTGGGCAGAACGATCCAAACCAAACAGCCGGCGCAGGCAGGACACCAAACAGCCTCAGGCAGCAAAACATTCAACCATCTTGGCCAAGTCATAGAACAATATGCTTTTTTCATCACGCCTGAAACAGACCAAATAACCGCAGTCCCTGCAGGCACACCCAAAACCAACTACACCTATGACGACTATGGCCGGGTCACTGTGGTCACAACCCCGGATGGCGCCACAAGCACCGCGTACAATGGCTGGACCAAAACCATCACAGACCCCGAAGGCCACAAAAAAAACTACTGTCATAATGCCTTTGGCAGCATCATGCAAGTCACAGAACACAATGAAGGCCAACAATATAACACGTACTATCAATATGACACTTTTGGCAACCTCACACAAATCACCAATCACCAATCGCAAACCAGCAGTATCACCTACGACACATTGTCACGAAAAATCAGCATGTATGATCATCAAATGGGTTTCTGGAAATATGAATATGACCTCAACGGCAATCTCCTATACCAAACAGATGCCAAGCTCCAAATCAGCTCCATGACATATGATAATTTAGGCCGGTTAAGCACAAAAGAAACTGCTGACGGCATCACCACATACAACTATGATCAAGGCGGCAAACAAGCCAATGCCTTAGGCAAACTCACCAGTGTCACAGACTCAAGCGGTACTCACACATACAGTTATGATAACCAAGGCCGGCTCATTCAAAAAACCCGAAATATCGATCTGGTGGACTACCACACCCAAATGACATACGATGCCCTTGGCCGTGAAACCAGCATCACCTGCCCTGACAACTTCATACTCAAAAACAACTATTCAGCCAGCACGCTCCAAAGAATCACCAACAACACCCAAACACAAACCTATGCCACGCTGGCTTATTCAACCGCAGGCGGAGGACAGCTCAATACCATCACCTATGGCAATGGGGCAGTCACCACATACAGTTATGACCCAGCCATGCGCCGTATGACACAGCTCCAAACCACAGCCTCAGGAACCACAATACAAAACAACCAATATCAACATAACAACATCGGCCACATCACAACCATCACAGACAACCTAAACGCCGGCAACACCCAAACATACACCTATGATGACCTCAGCCGGCTCACAACAGCCATAGGCCCATACGGCACAAAAGAATACAAATATGACAGCATAGGCAGCATGCTCAACACCCCGGAAAACACCAGCCAAACACACGGGTTCGAAACCACAGACAACCTCACAGCCCTCCAAGGGGGAATCACCAATGGATATGGCCGGTATGGGTTAGGCCTGGAAGTGGATGGGGACGATCTTATAGAAGTAAGCAACACCCAAGAAACAGGACTCACAACACAAGGGCTCACCATAGAACTCTGGGCCAGGCCGCAGATACTTGGCGGGGGATATCTCATAGAAAAACCCGGCAGTTATGGGTTCCCCCGCATCAATGCAGACGGCTCAATAGATGCCGCCATACACCTAAAAGGCGGAACCAGCCCCAACATCAACATCCCCAATACCGCGCAACAAAATGCCTGGAAACACTATGTCATGACGCATGACAGCAATACCCTCAAAGTATACGTCAATGGCGAATATAAAGGCCAAGTCTCTGCTGTGGGACAAATAGCTGACAGTGCAGACAACATAAAACTGGGCGCAGGCAGCTGCACAGGCTCAATAGATGAAATTCAGATACACAACCGTGTGCTGACAGAAACAGAAATCCAAAACAAATGTGAAATGGCGCCCAATTTTCCGCCCAACCAGCCGGAAACCCCTGTACCCGGTCCGGATCCGGGTCTCACCCATGGCGAGCCAAACACCTCATACACATTCATATTTCAAGGGTATGACTTAGACGGGGACAGACTCAAATACAAAATAGACTGGGGAGACGGGACTATTCAAGAAACCGATTATGTTGACTCAGGTGAAACAATCCAGGCCGGCCATTCATGGGGCACTGTGGGGCTCAAAAATATAAAAGTCCAATCCATACAAGAAACAAACGGAACCACATCAGAAGAAAGCCCTGTGTACACATTCAGCATAGACAACGAATTAAACGCAAAGATAGAAGGCCGTCTGCTCATAGGCTATGCAGCGGCAGCCGGCACATCGGAAAATTACACAATAAAATACACCATAGGCGAGCCGGTTGTCTCCCGGGCAGAATCAAGCAGTTACAAAATACATTTGGGATATCAGGGGGAAATCTCTGCAAAAAGTGCATGGGACACAGTCACATTAGGCGCGCACAGCCAAGGCGGCGCAGAACCATTCCCTCCCTCAAAAACACCCATACAAGACATTATCAATAACCCGGGCGACAGCCCGGATGACGAAAACAGCATTATTGCAGGACTCATGAATTATGGGTACATTAACCCATACCAAACAGACGGCACCATCAACCCTGATTACAAAGACGCCAACGGCAATATTCGCCTGATTTCAGACTGCTGGATCAAATACAACGCGGATAACCGCCCCATCAAAATAATTACGGCTGACGGCACCATCACGAAAATGGAATATGATTACAGCGGTCATAGAGTCAGGAAAACTGTGACAGGGGGAATGGGAGACGGGGAGACAAGGAGCACAATTTATATCGGCGACCTCACGGAAATTACTGATGGCGTGACCACGAATCACATTTTTGCCGGAAGCCAGAGAATCGC
>JANQER010000463.1 GCA_028278255.1 Elusimicrobiota bacterium
GAGGCCCACCACATCCGTGGGCATATTGGCCGGCAAAGAACGTTCGTTGATTTCAAAAAAAGAATCCGACAAACGTGTTCTGGGGTGGGGTTGAAAACGTATGACTTTGCAATCACGTCTGGCCGGGTACAAGAGCTTCATGAACAGCGGATCTGTTTCCACTTGGCGGATAAGCTCAGCCATTTCCGGCTCATTCATTTTGAGCAGCTGCGCGGTTTGAACACGCGCCAAAAGCGTGGCGCGCATTCGAAGATCTGTTTTTTGCGTCAGATTAAGATGCGGTTTGGTTGGTTCCGTCATTGTTTGTTTGTCCTTCGGAACTGTCGTTCAGCCTTAACATTTCGTCTTCCAGCCTGTCAAAACCTTCTTGTGCAGACTGTTTGCCCTCCTGCGGCACAGCTGGTTTTTGTTCTGTTGTTTCCGGTCTTGCCTCATATTCTGTGACCGGAAGGGGCATGCCCCCATCTGGCAAACTTTGTTCCGGCTGCACAGGCTCTGGCTTTGGTTCATCAGCTTGAGGCTGTCTGACAACAGGGGCCGGGGCTGTTTCAACACGGGCGTCGGGCACGGGGTCTGGTCGTGGAGGTGCTATATTTTGTGCCATGACGGTTTTTTTCCTTGGCTTGACCCGGCTTGACAAGCTTGCAGGCGCTGAAAAAGACGGCATAGGAGGCGCAGAAACAGCCGGCAAGACTGTTTGAGAAAGCTTCCGAAACGCTTCGTCAAACCGTCTCTCCCATTTCCGCCGAATGTCTTCTGCCGAATAAGAAGCCATATACTGTTTATCCTTAACTGAGATCGAATAAATCCAAAACTCTAAACTCTAAATCATAACCCGGATAAACCGGAAATAACCAAATTCAGATGTTAATCTGATCGGGCGGGGAAACCCCGCCCCTACGACTATTCATCAAAATGCAGTTCCACAACAGCGCGGTCAAGCCAGTCATTGAACCATTCCAAAAACCCGCGCGGTTCTGGCTGCTGCTTGGACCGCCCCGGCGGCATATGCGCGTATTCAATGCCCATTTGCATTTTTTCCGCATAAGGGGAAGAACGCAGCTTGTCTTCGAGATGTCTTTGGTGCCGCAATTTTTCATCCATAATGCGCAGCCGGTTGCGCATCATCATTTTGGCCTCTTGGACCTGGTTTTCAATATGCTGGATGCGCTCCTCCCACAGAGCTGTTGTGGATTCAATGGCAGAAGAATCAGCAGCAGCAGCCGCGCGCACAGGAGGCAGCTGTTCACCGGCCAATTGAGGGGCACGCGGTGTTTGGCGCGCTTCTGTTAATGCGCGTTTTAAATCTTCTTTTTCTCTGTTGAGACTGTCTTTTTCCCGCTGGAGTTCGCGGTTGTTTCTTTCCAACACTGAAAAATCTTCATTCACTTGAGCTCTTAAGACTTCTAAATCGCGCCTGGCTCTGGTTTCTTGTTCGCGAAACTTTTGGTCCGAAGTTCTGCTCAATTCATCCGCCCATTTCCGGCGGTCTCTTTCCAATTGGTCCAATGTTTGACGGTATTCCCGGTCCATGTCTTCACGCAAAGCTGCTTCCTGCGACACAGCCTCTTGCTGCACTTTGAGCAATTGTTCTTCCAGACCCTTTCTTTTTTCGACAGCCTCTTGGACCTGCTGACCGGCGCGTTTAGACTCATCAGAAGCCCCGCGCAGATTTTGCGCCAATGTGTCATTTTGCCGCGTCAATGAGGCGACTTTTTCCTCTAATGATTTCACAGCTTCCCCGGTCACAGCAGAATTGAGCTCCCGGCGGACCCGCTCTTCGTCTTCTTTTGCTGACATGCCCTGTTGCAGCTGCGCTTCCAAATGCTCGGCACGCATGCGCAAACGTTCCACTTCGATTCTTGATTCAGATCGCTCTGATTCCCAAAGCGCCTTTTGCCTGGCTGCCTCGGTTTCTGCCTGGGCCATGGCACGCACCAATTCATGGCGCAACCGCGCCATCTCATCCTTTTCTTTTGTCAAATCACCCTGCAAAGAGGCCTGACTGTGGCGGGCCTCTGCCAATTCTTTTTCCAAACGCGCAGCTGTGGCCTGAAGCGCCTGCACATCAGCCAAACCTTCAGCCCCGGGTCTTTCCAAATCTTCAGGCACAATCTGCTTGCCATGCACTTTTTGCAGCTGCTGCAAATAGAGGGCAGCCAGTTTTTTTGATTTCTCAAGCTCTGTGGTGAGGAATGTGAGTTCCTGACTGGAAGCGTCCGCAGGCATTGCTTTTTGCTGTTCCATCCGCGATATTTGTTCGCGGAGAGTGTCCACGTCTTTTTTAGCGGCTTGTATTTCAAAATCTTTTTTGGACAGGTTTTCTTCCAGTTTTTTGCGTTTATAAAAATTTTCTTCCAGATTAAAAACCGCTGCCTCCAACTGGGCGCAAATATCATTCCACCCGGCATTTCGTTCTGCCAGCATGGCGTCTGTGTCATTTTTGAACTGCTGGAGGGTGCCGGCATGGGTTTCACTGGCTTTTTCCATTTCCTCCTTCATGCGTTGAAGGGATTGCTGAAGATTTTGTTTTTCAGCGCTCCAATGACGTTCAGCATCTGCCAGCCTCGCAGAATAGACTTCTTCGATTTTTTGCGCTTCAATGCTTCGCTGCGCGGTTTGGTCCCTTAAGACTTGCACCCATGTCTGATGCTCTTCAGACAAATGTTTTTCCATTTCCACCACACGGGTCTCTGCAGAAGCCCGTGCCTTTTCCAACTCCTGTTCACGCCGCTCGCGCCGCAGCTTTTCCTGGATTTCTTTGAGAGCGGTTTCCACGCGGGCGGAAAGAGCTGCCTCCTCCTTGCTGCGCAGTGAAGCCATGATCACCTTTTCTCTTTCTTCCATGAGACGCTTTTCCATTTCAGACAATTTCGTCTCTAAGGTTTTTTTGGTGTCTTCCAATTGGCGTGCACGTAGTTCCATATTCTGCAACGGGGTAAGCGGCTGAGACGCGCCTTCCTTGGTGGACAAGTCCGGCTGAGAAGCGCCTTGCCCCTGGTCTTGTGGGTTTTGTTCAACCATAATTCGTTCCTTTACAAATGCAGTGACGATAGTTACTTAAAATATAAATTAATTTATGCACTGTTACAAGATTAAAAACAATTACGATGCCATAGAAAAAAACAAGTCAAAACTTTCTTTTGAATCCCCACAAAAAAAGGGCCGGTTCTCTGAGTTGAGCATTTCGCTCGTTATCACGAGAACCGGCGGATAGGGTGACTGATATGATGAGACATGCCTTCAACTCTTCAATGTTCAGACCGCAGCCTTGAAAAAATTTTTTCAAATCATGCGGCTCGGCGTATTTATAGTTTTCCCCTAATTCAATGATTTGTCAAGACTTAAATGAATAAAAATATTTTTCAATAAATCCTTTTCAAACGCAAAAAAGACAATTATAATAAGACACTTGACAAGATATCGTATTTCTGTTACATAGAGATATACTAAAATGTGTTTAATTTATAAGGAGATTGAATGTTTTCCTCTTGGCGTCGTTGGAAGCGAGAACTGACTAGTCGGCTGACCATCATGGTGGTCCCCCATGGGACAGCGCGTCCCCGTCAAATTTCCTTCTCAGTACCGTTTATACTGTTTTTGTTTGTGGTCTGGACAGGCCTGACAGGCTGGGCCAGTTATATGGCCTCCCAAAAATTCGATTATTGGCGCGTTAAAGCCAAAACCCATCTATTAAAAATCAAACTCGATTATTTTGCCAATCAATTGAAAAATTCACGCGCCATGCTTGATGAAGTCAAAGAAATGGATGTGCAGCTGAGGTCACTCATTGGACTGGGCAGCCATGAAGCCATTGTGCAAAGCCATGCCCCAGGGGATTATGATTCAGGCGGCCCCACATTTGAGGACATCACTGAACTTCAAAAATTGATGGAAGGCCGTCCGAGCAAAATGACCTTTCAGGCCATATCCAAGCAGATTCGTCTGTTGAAAAGTGAAATGAAGAAAAGAATAACGAGTTTTAAACAAATCACCCGCCAAATCGACAAAGAAAGGAATATATATAGACACACGCCGAATATTTGGCCGACAAACGGATATATCACATCACATTTTGGCGCACGCCTTTCTCCATTCGGCGGAGAAGAGCAGTCCCATAAGGGCACTGATATTGCTGCCCCATCCGGCACACCCATACGTGCCACAGCTGACGGGATTGTGCGGCTGGCTGGCTGGGCCGGCGGTTATGGCAAGGTCATTGTGATTGATCACAGCCATGGCTATACCACACGATATGGCCACAACCGGCAATTGCTGGTGAAGCGTGGCGACCGCGTCAAACGCGGACAAATTATTGCGTTGATGGGACAAACAGGCCGGGCCACAGGCCCGCATTGCCACTATGAAGTCTGGCACAAAACCCGCGCAGTGGACCCCAGAAATTTCATGAGACAACTTGGTTCATAAAAAATGCAAATCCAAAACCCAAAGCTCAAAATCCAAAAAAGTTAATCATACACGTTAATATGTGCTAAACTATTGGCATATATTGAATTGATTTTTCTCATTTAGGTTATTTTGATTTTGAGCTTTGAGTTTTGAACTTGTCTTTAAATAGGAGGCCCTATGTTTGGCAAACTAAAGGATATGGATGTTGAAAAGATGGAGACTGTGATAGGTCCTGACACATTCTTTCAAGGAACTTTTCGGTCAAAAGGATACATTCGGGTAGACGGCAAAGTGGAAGGAAGTTTGTCTGCAGAGGGCGTCATTATAGGCGCCAGCGGGCAAATCCAAGGCGATGTGGCTGCCAAAGCCGTTGTGATCGGCGGGAAGGTCACGGGAAATATTATTGCTTCGGACTCATTGGAACTTCAGCCGCAAAGCCAGGTTTTGGGTGATATTCGGGCAGCGCATCTGGCCATTGCAGACGGAGCGCTTTTTGAAGGCAACTGCATCATGGCCACAGACAAAACCAAAGTGATTGAAATGGATGAGGTGATAACAAAGTCAGCAAAATCATAGAAATTTCAGAAAAAGGAAAACAAGAAACATATGCTAATGAAATGGGCCAGAAAGAACAAACGTGTGCTGTCTTCCATTATTGCCATAGCTGTTTTGGCAGCGGCTTTTGGCGGGTTTGGAGGGTATCTTTTTAAATCTGATTATGACACAGCCATTGTGGTGAACAAGGACAAGATTTCATATAAACAGTATCAAAAACGCCTGCGCCAGGTCCTTCAGCAAAGTCGCAATGACCAGACCCCGATGAATGAGGAAAAGATGAAAATGATCCGCCAGCAAACAGCGCAGAGCCTGATTCAGGAAGCTCTCTTCCTGCAGGAAGCTGAAAAATTCGGAGTGGTGGTGACAAACAATGAATTGGCAGCATATATACAAAGAATCCCGGCTTTTCATGACGAAGAAGGCCGGTTTGATCAGCACCGCTATTTTCAGATCCTGCAATATAACCTGCGCTCAACCACTGAAGAATTTGAGGAGCAGCAGAAAATTGAGCTGACCATCCGGAAATTTCAGTCTTTAATGTCCACAGCCATTAAAATCACCACACCTGAATTCAATTGGCACCTCCAACAAAAAATGGCAGCAAGCACCCCAAAAAAGCAAAAAGAGCTTAAGGAAAATCTTGATCAATTCCGGGACAAACTCCGGCAGGAGGAAGTGAGCCATATTTTTCAAAACTGGTTCGCTCAAGTGGGGAGCACAACAAAAGTGAAAGTCATGCTGGACAGATTTCAAAAAACACAACAATCCTGATGTGGGTTTTTGATTGTTTGTTTCTTGTTTATTGGAATTTATTTGTATCTTGTTCCTTGGAATTTGGTTATTTTGATTTTCGGATCAGGTGTTTGACGCACTTCATGGGCAGACCGACGATATTGTCAAAATCTCCCTGCCATGTATCAATAAAGGGGTTTCCTTTTTGCTGGGCCGCATAACATCCGGCTTTGTCATGATTGCGCTGTGACCAATAAAGTATCTCTGCTTTTGAAAATTTCCGCATCTTCACCCTGGTTTTGCACACAGCTGTACTTTCTTTTTTGCCTGGCATGGCAATCAAAACCATGCCGGTGCACACCTCATGCCAATGTCCTGATAAAGCAGCCAGCATTTTTTCCGCGGATTTCTGAGATGACGGTTTTCCCAGGATTTTTCCTTTTAAAGACACCACAGTGTCTGCCCCTAAAACCAGCCCCTTCTCAACACATCGGGCCACATCCC